>CAZQGP010000056.1:0-5513 GCA_964593075.1 uncultured Candidatus Saccharibacteria bacterium | reverse complement strand
ATCTTCTTATTTAATTGTAATATATTTTGACTATTCACTCGTTTACTACTCCAAAATTTTTTTTACCTTAATAAAGTTTTTTTCTTTATTTGGGGTATTTTCAAGTTTCTTTTTGATTTGTATTTCTGATTTTTTAATTTTATCGAGCCTAAAAATATTATCAAGACCTGTTACTTGACTTGTTGGCTGGACTTTTTCTGTATTAACTTCATCAAGCATTTGGGCATAGCTCAAGATAGCTGTCATTTCTTGCGACATCGTTTCTTCTTCTTGATCAGTTAACCCCAAACGCGCTAACTTGGCAAGTTCTTTTACCTGTTGAATTGAAATTTCATTCATAACAATGGTCATAGTATATCATTTAAGCTTACTTTAGCCAAGAATTAGAGTATTTTATATAGATCTTCTTCAGAAATAATTTTAATTCCAAGATTTTCTGCTTTGTTTAATTTTGAGCCTGGGCCACTTCCAGCAACCAAGTAATCAGTCTCTTTTGAGACTGAGCTGGAAGCCTTCCCGCCTAGACTCCTAATTGTTTCTTCTGTTTCCTCCCGACTTTTTTTTGTTAGTGACCCCGTAATAACGAATGTTAACCCTGATAGTTTATCTTGAGGTTTTATTTTTTTGTATCCAACGCCAAATTTTACAAATTTATCCAGTAATTCAATATTTTTTCTCTCTCGAAACCAATCATAAATACTTTTTGCTATAACAATTCCTACCCCTTCAACCTGAGAAAGGTCTTCAACCGTCATTTTTTGTAAACTATCTATATTCTTAATTGTTGCTGAAAGAGCAGAAGCCGTAGTTGCCCCAACATGACGGATACCCAATGAATACAAAAATCGGCTGAAAGTAACTATTTTCTTTTGTTGGATTGCTTCTATTAATTTTTCAGCGCTCTTATCAGCAAAATGTTCAAGAAAGATTAAGTCCCCTATCTCTAGAGCGTAAAGATCTGCTGCATCACTAATCAAGCTTTCATTTAATAGTTGCTCAATTATTTTCTCTCCTAGTCCATCAATGTTGAAGGCGTCCTTAGCTGTAAAATGGATTATCTGCTCTTTTTCAATTGCAAAACATTTTTTATTAGTACATCTAGCGACCGCCTCACCTTCCGGTTTGTTTATTGCATTACCACAAATTGGGCAAAGTTTTGGCATTTTAAAGGCTTTTTCCACACCAGTTCTAAGTTCCACTATCGGTCCAATTATTTCTGGAATAATATCACCTGCCTTTTGAAGTACAACGGTGTCTCCAATCTTGATGTCCTTCCTCTTAATTTCATCTTCATTATGGAGCGTTGCTCTTGAAACCGTAGAACCTGCAATTTTTACTGGTTTCATAACAGCAAACGGAGTTATCGCTCCGGTTCGACCAACATTAACCCGAATATCTTCAATCACGGTAGTCGTCTGTTCGGCTGCAAATTTATAAGCTACTGAACCTCGAGGAGCTTTACCAACAATTCCAAGATTGTTAAAAAACCTATTGTTATTAACAATGATCACAATTCCATCCACTAAAAATTCGAGGTTGTTGCGCTTATCGCACCAATATTGACAGTAATCGACCACTTCATCGATATTCCGGCAATATTTAACGTATTGACTTGTTTTAAAACCAAAACGATTTATTATTTTGTGTTTTTCCTCATGAGTTTTTATTCCTAAATCAACGTAAATATCATAGATATACGAGTCTAGGCCTCTCTTGGCTGTCACGTATGGATCAAGCTGACGGACGCTTCCAGCAGCTAGATTTCGCGGGTTAGCAAAGGCTTTTAAGCCTTTTTTTATTTGATTATTATTAAGTGTTTCAAAGGTTTTCTTCGGCATGAAAACCTCTCCGCGTACATCAATTCGTCCTTTTTGTTCTTTTTTTAATTTTATAGGAATTGATGAAATCGTTCTCATGTTTTGCGTCACATTTTCACCGATTATTCCGTCTCCTCTAGTTGCTCCTTGAGTAAATACTCCATTTTCATAGGTCAACATAACAGAAATACCATCAATTTTTAGCTCACAAAAATAATCTAGTGTTTTCACTCCCAATATTTTGATATTCCGCGCTTCCCAATTTCTAATCTCATCATAATCAAAAACGTCGGAAAGGGATAGCATCGGAGTTATGTGTTGTGATTTTTCAAATTTTTCTAAAGCCTTTCCTCCAACTCTTTGAGTCGGTGAATCTGGTGTCACAAGCTCTGGGTAAGCTTTCTCAATCGCTTTTAGTTCATTGTTTAGCGAATCGTAAACATTGTCATTAATTGTAGGCTGATCTAAAACATAATATTCATGGGAATATTGATCAAGTAAATCTGAAAGTTGTTTTGCTCTTTTTTTTGCTTCTATTAAATTATTGATAGTCATAAATTATATTATATCAAAAAAGGACCTCAATTGAGGCCTTTTTTCTTATTATTCTGATAAATATTTAATATTCCAGTGTCCCAATTATTTTTTTAAAATAAGCATTGGCTTCATCAGATATAGCTATATCGCTACTTATCCCATAAGAATAGGCAAAATAGTTTTTATCATTATATTTAAATCCATTAGTAGAAATCGCAAATCCCTTTAACTCTATTCCTCCACACATCTCTCCTTCTGCTAAAGACTCGCTGGTGGTATCATTTTTCTGGTTTAGCATTATTTTGCTGTCTTGCACAGTTGCCTCATAATTAATATTTCTTTTGACACAAGAGCCTCCTCGACCAAATATTTCACCATAACTCAAGGACATTGCATAATTTTTTGTCACATTTGCAAAAACTACGTTTGTATTTGCAAATATTATATTTCCGTCAGTAGAGTTTTCTTCAACCTTCCAATCGCTAGGATATTTTATTTTAAAGCCTGGGCCAACAAATATTTTCCAATTCTTTAGATCATCTGATGGTAAACCAGCAGATTTATTTTCTTTCAAGCTTTTCATCGTCTTTTCTAATTCTTTTATCGACTTATCGTTTTCTAATTTAATGTCTTTGGCATTTTTATCCATTAAATACCATGTTGTACCCCCAACAACCATAGCCGTGACTAAAACAATTATGATAACAATCGTTAACCTTGTCCAATTAAACTTTTCTTTTTCTTCATCCATAATATTTTCCTTTAATATTTATTACATTATTAATTATAAAGCCATTTCACGTAAAGCCTTTACTCTCATTTCAATCGGCGGATGAGTATCGAACAGGCTCGTGAATCTGCTCCGTTTAGAACCCTTAAGGTCTTTTAGCGGGTTTGTAAAATACATATGAGCGGTTGCCTTATTTGCAACCTCGAGTGGCTCCTTATCTTTTGATATGTCTTCAAGTGCTCTGGCTAAAGCTTCGGGGTTCCTTGTCAACAAAGATCCGCTCGCGTCTGCCAAAAATTCTCTTTTCCGAGAAATGGCCATTTGGATCAAACCAGCAATCAGAGGCGAAAGAATCGCTAAAAGAATACCAACAAGGGCAAAAAGACTATTTCCCCCGCTATCGTCATTGCTAAAAATATTAATATATATAAACCAGTCGGACAAAAGAGCAACCAGCCCAACTAAAACAACAATGATAGTTTGAAGCCTAATATCATAATTACCTATATGCGAAAATTCATGGGCTAAAACACCCTCAAGTTCCTGCTTGTCTAATTTATCAATTAGCCCTTGGGTTACACAGATTACGGCATGTTTCGGATCACGTCCAGTTGCAAAGGCGTTTGGTGCTGAATCAGCGATTAAATACAATCTTGGCATTGGTAAACCAGCAGAAATAGATAGGTTCTCAACTAATCTAAAAAGGTCCTTGTGGTTTTGTTTATCAACTTCTTTGGCTCTAGAAATAGATAGAACAATTCTATCGCTCCACCAGTATGATGATAAGGCTTGAACAATAGCAATCATTATCGCCAATGGTAATAACCATGGCAGGTTAAAAGCTTTTGAAAAAACATAACCAAGTACAACTATAAATAGAACGAAAGCTATGAGCCAAAGCCAGGATTTTATTTTATTTGAACTCGCATAACCATAAGCAGTTGCCATAATTCATCAAAATTTTACATCAACATTGGTTTTTTCTGTTTCGCTTGCTTCAATAAAACCAAATTGAGTGAACCCAAGCATTTTTGCGTAAAGATTTGTTGGGAAAACCTGAATTTTAGTATTAAAGTCACGAACATTCCCATTGTAGAATCTTTGAGCTGCCATAATTTTATCTTGTGTATCAGTTAAATCACTCTGTAACTGTAAAAAGTTTTGATTTGCTTTAAGATCTGGATAAGCCTCAGCTACCGCAAAAATAGATTTTAAAGTTTCAGTTAATTGGTTGCTGGCTTCAATTTTGTCAGCGGTCGAGCCGGTGACCAAGCTAGCCCGTTCCTTAGTCACTTTTTCGAATAGTTCTTTTTCATGCTTCGCATAGCCTTTAACGGTCTCAATTAGATTAGGAATTAATTCGTAGCGCCGTTTGAGCTGTACATCGATATCGCTTTCTGCTTCTTGAACTCGATTCTTCAATCTAATTAAACCATTGTATGTAGCAATCACAAAAATTACCAAAATTACGATGATCCCAACAATAATCCATATAAACATTTTTGTCTCCTTCTTTATTTAACTATTTTAATCTTTTGTCCTATTTGAAGCAATGTTTCATCTTCAATGCCATTTGCTGCCTTAAGTTTTTCAGCAGTTGTTCCAAACTTTGTCGCAATCGATCCTAAATTGTCGCCATCCACAATTATGTATTCTTCGGTGGATGAAGCTTCAGTTGCAGGAATACTCGGTGAAGGGACGGCTGCTTGATCCTGGCTATCATTAACTTTTATTTTTTCATCTATCGGTTTTGATTCAATTTTGCCAGAATTGCTTTTATTCACTATTTTTTCAGGTTTAAAAAAAATGTCATAAGTCCCGATAACAAGTGCGGAAATAACCACTAGACTAATCACTACAACTGAACTCAAAACCAACCAGTTGTTAGGCATCTTCCGTTCTTTAATCTCTTTCTGAAATTCACTAGAAAGAGTAGTTACTTTGTTGTTATTTATTTTTTTGTCGGACATAACTTGTTCATTATACATCTAAAAACTATCAAATAACAGAGGTTAAGATTGACTAAACCAAGTTAAAATTTTATAATGTTGTAGTCTTTTAGCATAGTTTTTAGAAAAGAATAAGCGGACGTGGCGGAATTGGTATACGCGCTAGCATGAGGTGCTAGTGGCCGAAAGGTCTTGGAGGTTCGAGTCCTCTCGTCCGTACCAATTACAAAAAAGCAAATTCTCAAAGGAAAAACACTTCGGAATATTTGTGTTACGTTTGTTTGGGCGATTAGCTCAGCTGGTTAGAGCATCTCGTTTACACCGAGGAGGTCGCGGGTTCGAATCCCCCATCGCCCACCATAAGTTAACTATCATCCGTAATTTGACAAATGGATTGTGGAAAGAAAGATTAATAAATACAATAATTTTAATCGAATTAGATAACACTGATGTGGCGCGGTAGCTCAGTTGGTAGAGCAG
>CAZQGP010000055.1:0-5670 GCA_964593075.1 uncultured Candidatus Saccharibacteria bacterium | reverse complement strand
AAAAAAAAGCAGCAAAAAAAAAAATCAGTTTTTTTTTTTTATAGATCAAAATAGTAAATTTAAATAAATTAATAAAACAATTTAATCAAAGAAGGTTTATCGACTAAATTTAATCTAAAAGAAATCGAAGATATTATCAATCATAGTATTGTTATTCTTGAGAAAGAGAATAAGCCAATCGAGGAAAAAAGATTTTTAGCTAGTATAAAAAAATCCTTCAATGTTGAATTGGCTGATAATGAAATTCGCTCCGTACTTACTTTGTCAAAAAATATTATTCGAACCGAAGAGGGACACTTAGGTTTGTCACACTGGCGAGAGATTAATCCGAAAAGTATACGAGATAAAACTTATTATATCTTAAGAAAACACCAAAAACCGTTGCATTTTGAAGCCATTGCACAACACATTGAAAGCCTAGATCAAAATAAGAAGAAGGTTACCAAGCAAGCCGTTCATAACGAATTAATTCGTGATGAAAGATTTGTGTTAATCGGGCGAGGGATTTACGCTTTGAGAGAATGGGGTTACAAAAATGGAGTAGTTGAAGAAGTAATAGAAGAAATACTTATTACTGCAGACAAACCTATGCACAAAGACGACATAATCAAAGAAGTAAAAAAACAAAGAATCGTTAAAGAAACAACTATCTTATTAAACTTACAAAAAGATAAATTCATCAGAGTGGCGCGAGCAACATATACAGTCAAAAAACAGCGGGGGTAAATGGAATTGTTTCAGAGTATTATAATGGCAATTCTTAGAGGCATTTGGACTCTAATTGTTTGGACTTGGTGGATAGTTATACCTATCATCCTTTATTTAGCTTGGAAAAACCTACGACGGGCCAAGTATGTTGAGCAAGTCAACCATCTCGTACTTTCTATTAAAATACCAAAAAATAATGACAAAGGCCCAGTTGCAGCAGAAATGATGTTTGCTTCTTTACACGGCATTCTACAGCCAAAAAAGGCACGAAATAGTGGCGAGGTTGTTCAGGATCATCTCAGTTTCGAAATTATAGCGACAAAAAACGCAATTGAATTTTTTGTTTGGACGCCTGAGCACTTAAGAGATTTTGTGGAGGGACAAGTCTATGCTCAATATCCTACAGCCGAAATCGCAGTAGTCGATGATTATACAAAAAATATTGATATAGATGATGACAAAATTGATGAATCTGTTGCAGGAACCGAATTAAGTTTAATAAAAAGCGAAATATATCCAATAAAAACATTCCAAAACTTTGATGTTGATCCTTTGGCTGGTATTACAGGAATGCTATCAAAACTAGAAGGTGGAAGTGAAAAAGTTTGGATACAAGTTTTGGCAATGCCCGTTGACGATAATTGGCGACAAGAAGGACTTGGCTTTATTGGTAAGAAAAAAACTGGCAACACCTCGTCTAGTCCCTTTAACTCTGAATCTTTTAAAAGTTTTCCAGATTTTATTCAAGCACTTCTCGAATCGATCTACGAAGGGATAAGTTGGTTTATCTATGATTTTCTTTTTGGGTTGTTTTCCGGAGTGAATGGGGGAGAGAAAAAGAAAGATGATAAAAAGAAGGAAGAAAAATCAAAACTTTCACACTCAGAAGAAGTTGAGCTAACCGCAATCGAGGAAAAAGCCAATAAATTAGGATTCGGAGTAAAGATTAGGATAGTATACTTGGCCGATACAACAGATAAGGCAAAAGAGAGAATTCAAGCCGTAGTGGGGGCTTTCAAACAATTTAATACAACAAATTTAAATGGTTTTCAAGGAAACTCAACCTACACTGGGATAAACTTCTTAAATGCATATCGAGCGAGACTAATGACACAACCAGTTTATACGTTAAATATTGAAGAGTTAGCTAGTCTTTATCATTTACCTCATGTTTCCGTTGAAACACCAAACATAGTTTGGACTTCATCTAAAAAAGGAGAACCACCAGCAACGTTAGCATACATTGATAATTTAGATTCGGTAGAACCGGGAATAACGCCTCTAGCCAGAACCACTCATCGAGGAAGTTTAAAAGCTTTTGGAATAAAACGAGAAGATCGACTTAGACACATGTATGTAATTGGAAAGAGTGGAACCGGGAAATCGCGTCTTTTAGAATACCAGGCTATTTCTGATATAAACAGAGGAGAAGGTGTTGGTATAATTGATCCTCATGGAGAGTTAATTGATCGCGTCTTAAAATATATCCCAAGAGAAAGAATAGACGACGTTGTATATTTCAACCCAGCAGATCGCGACAACCCGATTGCCTTCAATCCTCTAGAGGCAACAATTGAATTCCGAGAAGAAGTAACGAATGGGTTTGTCTCTGTTTTGAAAAAACAGTTTGGTTATTCTTGGGGACCACGCCTTGAATATGTTCTAAAACACACAGTTTCAGCTTTGGTGGAGGTCGAGGGTTCAACAATGCTAGGAATAGTGAGAATGTTAACAGACAAAAATTATAGAAAAAAAATTGTCGAGCAAGTTACCGATCCTGTTGTGCAAATGTTTTGGCTCAAAGAATTTGCATCTTATAACGACAAGATGGCGACTGAAACGATTGCTCCTATTTTAAATAAAGTTGGTCAGTTCACGGCTTCACCAATTATTCGAAATATTGTTGGGCAACCTCATAGCAAAATTGATTTTGCTAAATTAATGAACGAACGAAAAATACTTTTGGTTGATCTTTCAACCGGCAAAATAGGTGAAGCAAACTCCGAACTTCTTGGTTCTATGATTATAACAAAACTTCAATTAGCCGCTATGAGCCGTGCTTTTATACCAGAAAACGAAAGGAAGGATTTTTATCTTTATGTTGATGAATTTCAAAAATTCGCAACTGAATCTTTTGGGGTTGTTCTTTCTGAGGCCAGAAAATATCGATTGTCCTTGAATGTAGCTAATCAATATGTCGCACAAATGGATGAGGCGGTCCGTGATGCTGTTTTCGGTAACGTAGGCACCCTTGTATCATTTAGAGTTGGTGCGACCGATGCAGCCTTCCTAGAAAAGGAATTCACGCCTGTATTTGAACAAAATGACTTAATTAATCTAGATAATAGACACGCTTATCTAAATATGCTTATAGACGGAGTCACTAGCATTCCTTTCAGCGCCATATCTATTGATTCTCCTAAGATAACAGAGGATCTATCTGCTGCTATTAAGGCTGTTTCTCGAGAAAAGTATGGTACTACTCGTGAAAACATCGAGAACGACATTCGTCAATGGTATAACGTTGATTCAGTCATTGCTGGCGTTAACGCAAACGACTCTTCAGAAAATTCAAATAAGCCTGCAGACAAACCGGAAAAAGAGTTTAGAAAGGATTACGGTCAAAATAATAAACCAAGAGATAACCGAAATAATGAATTTCAAAAAGCAAACAGACCTGAATTATCAAATAATAATTTAAAAAAAGCGATTAGTGACGCGTTAACAAAAAAAGAGGTTGTAGACAAGCCAGAGAATGATGACAAACATTTAATAAACACACCAAAGCCAATAGAAGCTCCTAGTGCCAAAGAAACGGTTTATAAGGCAATAGAGAAGGATACTCATATAGATAACATAAGAGAGCCGTTACATATTAAAGAAACACCAGTCGCCCCCATTATAGAAAAGCAAGAAGAAACAAAGCTAGAAGAGTTGAGGGCTACACCAGAGAAGACAATAAACACACCAAAGCCAATAGAAGCTCCTAGTGTCAAAGAAACGGTTTATAAGGCAATAGAGAAGGATACTCATATAGATAACATAAGAGAGCCGTTACATATTAAAGAAACACCAGTCGCCCCCATTATAGAGAAGCAAGAAGAAACAAAGCTAGAAGAGTTGAGGGCTACACCAGAGAAGACAATAAACACACCAAAGCCAATAGAAGCTCCTAGTGCCAAAGAAACGGTTTATAAGGCAATAGAGAAGGATACGCTTAGAAAAATTATTAGAGATGTGATTAAACCCAAGGAACAATCACCAACAAAAAAAGCCGCCACTATTCCTGACATAAAACATAAAATAACTGAGACTACGCCCGAAGTTAAGCATTACATTCATCACCATGAACATACTATTAAAGACTTACCGGGGAAAGCAACAGCAAAAGAAAGGGGGATAAGAGAAATTACCCCCGAAGAATTCCATAGTTTAAAAGAAATTCATCCTCATGAAAAAATTAGCATAAAAAAAAGTGGACAAGAAATTAAACCCGGCGAAGTAATAAAATTCTAATTAATACATAATAAAGTCTTTTGGCAAGATTTATCAAAAAAGATAGGGGAGTTGTAATAAAATATTATAATATTTTTTAATATTAACTCTCCTACTCCATCGTTGTGCATCATTATCTACCATAGACATTAGCATCGATAAACATTATATCTTATGAATAAAGAAGTTAATAAAGTAGTATTAACAATAATAGTACAATTTCTGAGCAGTACGTTTCAATCAACGTGCTGACGGAGAAAGCGTATTATCGAAGCATTTAATATATTTTTTTCAGGTACTAACCTCCTCTTGTGTTACTAAAACACTGTGTCGTACAATATATCTTGGACGACTATTTGCTATAACAGATTATAACGACTAATGGTTCATTTAATAATAACTTATAACATCCCTTTATGGCTTTATTAAGGTGTTTTACTGATTATATATAAATATAATTAACAATCAGCATTGCACTGTTTGGCATTAATTGAATATTTGCGTCAAGCCTTATAAGTAATAAAATTTTATTAATATTATTATATTTTTTAATATTATTCACCCCCTTCTGCTTTTATATATTTTGAAATAGATTTTATTTAATATATTTAATATATTGGAATGGCCCGCTAGTGCCTTTCAGGGCATTCGCGGGCCATATTTTAGTCCATAAGCGTTAAGAGATTGATACCGCCAGATTTCTCATAGCAGCTTTTGCTACAAAATACCCGGCGAGGCTTACTGGGGGTCTTTATACCAGACACAATGATTGCCACCATGCCAGCGTGTATTTTTTGCTTACATGATATGCAATCACACTCTCTTGACTTTCGATCAAAATTTACTTCGAGTGTGACCATTTGGCCTTGCTCGTGTATGAGTCTGATCAGCCTTAAACCGTTTACTTTGGACAAAACGCCTTGTACCTCCTAGCTCAGGCCTTCCATGATAAAGAACAGCGTTGACTTCTTTGCTTTTTTTGCACTTTGGCGGTGACGATTTCTCGCCTTTCTTTCCGCCGATTTAAAACAAGCCTTGTTACAAAAATACGCTTCGCCCAACGAAATATCGTGGCTGTGTAGCTTAACGACTTGTTGACCACTCGTCAACTTATCCTCACACACACAACACTGGGTTGCCTTTTCCAAAATAATACGAAGAACATCATATTCTTCCGTCTTTTTCAGAACTACGACTCTTTGTTGGTTGGTAACAGCAGTAGCCAAGAAGTCCTCCCTTACCGAGGTGTGTACTTGTCGTAGCATATATACTATGACAAGCCCAGATTATACACTGTTAAACCTTATTTGTAAATGTTTTTTATCGTAATGTTAGCGCAAAGTAGTAATCTCCTATTATTAGCAAAGTAGAAACTTCCTATTCTTCCTGTCAGAATTAAACCAATTAATGATAAGGAGGAAAGAATGGAGTATGTACTGATGAGTAGAAAAGAATTAGATCAAGTAA
>CAZQGP010000054.1:0-11678 GCA_964593075.1 uncultured Candidatus Saccharibacteria bacterium | reverse complement strand
GCTTTATATTGCTCTTAATCTATTTTAATTGAGTCCCGACCGAAATTAATGTTAAAATTTAGACATGCGATTTAAGAAAAAAAATAAAAAGAATGATTTTGAACCAGAACATCAAAATATTCAATTGTCTGATGAATTTGTGCACGAAGTTGAAAAACATGAGACTCAAAGAAGCAAGAAAATCAGAAAATTTGTTTTCAAACCCTTAAAAATCATTACTTTTACCGTATCTATGGCCATTCTGTCGCTAATCTTTATTGTCGTATTTATTGGTATAGCTTTTTATATCAAATACACTCACGAGTTTGAAAGCATCAAGCCAAGGAGCAACTCAACTCAGCTTGTGATGTATGATAAGGCAAATAACGTAATCTATAAGGGGTTTGGAGCGGCAGAACCTCAGTCTGTTCCATTGGCAGAGATTCCAGACGTAGTAAAAAAATCGACACTCGCCGCCGAGGATATAGATTTTTACAAACACGGACCAATCGACTTTAAAGGTATTCTCCGCGCTCTTTACAATAATTGGCAACAGAGTAAAAAAGGCGGTTGGGAGAAGATAACCGATCTCCTTCAGGCCGAGAGCTATACTCAAGGTGGAAGTACTATTACGCAACAACTGGTTAAGAATATTTATTTGACCCAAGAGAAGAGTTTTGAGAGAAAAATCAAGGAAGTCGTATTCTCATATAATCTAGAACATAAATACACTAAAGACCAAATTCTCGAGATGTATCTTAATGAAATCTACTATGGAGAACAAGCCTTGGGCATTAAAAATGCTGCTAAAACCTATTTTGATAAAGATTTAAAGGATTTAACGCTTCCAGAAGCAAGTATGCTCGCAGGCCTCCCTCAAGCTCCAACTGAATATTCACCACTTGGGGATAATTTTGAAGTATCAAAGAGACGACAAGAATATGTTTTACAAAGAATGCTATTAGCCAATAACATCGATTTAAAGACAGCGAAAGATGCCGCCAACACTGGTTTATATTATTCAGGGAAACAAGACACAATTGATCTATATCCATTTTTTTCACAATATGTCAAAGAGGAGATACAAAAACAAACAGGGTCAACTGATATAGAAAATTCGGGTTATAAGATATATACAACCCTAGATCCGACCAAACAAGAGATTGCGGATCGACAAGCCAAAGCCGGGATCAAAAGCTTAACTTCCCGCGGAGCAACAAATGCGGCCGTTGTGATTGCTGATCCTACGACAAATCAAATTCTTGCGATGGTTGGGGGGGTTGATTGGAACGCAAGCAAAGTGAACGTCGCAACAGCTGAGAGACAGCCTGGTTCTTCTTTTAAACCAATTGTGTATACCTCCGCCTTAGAGAGTAATTACACGGCTGCTACTATCTTAAATGATAAGTATGTCAACTTTGGTGGAATTCCACCTTATATACCCAAAAATTACAGTGGGGGATACTCAGGCTATGTTACCGTTAGAAACGCACTGGCTCGCTCCCTGAACGTGCCGGCGGTCGAGATGGGCAAACTAGTCGGAGTCGACAAGGTAATCGACATGGCTCACACTCTTGGGATTTCAACGATCAACGATGACCCACTAACCTATGGTTTACCGATATCCCTGGGTGCAGCCGAAGTAAAACTAGTTGATATGACAGAAGTCTATTCAACCTTTGCCTCAAAGGGCACGAGAATGCCTCAAACCGCAATTACAAAGATATTAGACGGCAAGAGTGAGGAAATATCATTAATGAAACGAAACAAACAACAAGTTATTAACCCTGACACAGCCTACATAATAAGTAGTATTCTATCTGATAATACAGCAAGATCAGTCACTTTTGGCTCAACTAGTCCCTTAAAAACTGATAAAATAACGGCGGTTAAAACTGGCACCACGGATAATTATGCCGATTCCTGGACTGTTGGTTACTCTCCTGATCTTGTTGTAGGCGTATGGATGGGGAACAACGATAGAACGCCAATGAAGAGGGTGAGCGGCATTGAGGGTGCCGCCTATATCTGGCACGACATTATGACTGAATGTTTGGCTAATGTGCCAAGCAAAGAGTTCGAGAAGCCAACAGACATTAAAGAAGCATGGATTAGCCCATATTCTGGGGCTATTGCCACTTATCAGGGTAAGCCCAATATATTAGAGTTCTTTAAACCTGGGACTGAACCTGGAAGCAAGACCGATTTAACTTATCTTAAACAATTTTAATAATGCAAAGCTATAAGGCGCAGGGAATAATCTTAAAAAGATCAAATCTTGGTGAAGCCGATCGCATCGTCACAGTTTTCTCACAAGAATTTGGAAAGATTAAATTTGTAGCTAAAGGCTCAAGAAGAATAAACAGTAAATTAGCTGGTTCTATTGAGCCCTTCTATTTCACCTCTTTTATTATCTCAAAAGGTAAGAGTCTCGATATTTTAACTTCCGCAAGCATTAAAGATATACCAATAAAAGATGAAAAAAATTTGAAGTTAATTAAGACGGCTAGTTTTTTTTCAGAACTCGTAGATAAAATGTGGCCAGAAAGGGTCCCAAACACTGAAATATATACTCTCTTAGAAGAAGTCTTTGCCTCTCTAGGCAAAGGCGAGGATGACGAAATTGTCAGATTATACTTTGAAAGTAAATTTTATCAAATATCGGGCTATTTTCCTGAAACTTTTGTGTGTGTACGTTGTGGTCATAGATCAGAGGAGAATCTACATTTCAGTCCAAGTGCAGGAGGGATCGTTGACTCTGGTTGTTGTGCAGTATATGGTGATTCACGAAATATCTCTACGGATGCCGCTAAGTTATGGCGATATGCTTCAAATAATTCTTTAGCTGAGTTTTTAAATGTAAAGATCCCTAAAGATATTAAGCGTGAGCTAACTAATATTTCAAATTGTTATTTAACTTATGTGACACAACGTGAGTTTAACTCTGATAAGATTTAGTTTGACCGAGATAAACAAAAACGATATGATTACACCATGGAAAATATTAGTGCAAAATCTGATTTAGCTTGGACTAAGGCAGATTTTCTCGTGGCTAAATTAGATGTCCCCGACGAACTCGTTGATGATGATATTCACACCGAAGGTGAGCTTATGGATGCAAAAAAAGTTTCGGATTGGATCATTGATACCCAAAAAACATTTATTATCTTGAAACAAAAGAACCCAAAATTATTTGAAGCCCTCTATCAGAAATATCTTATCGATATACATTACCTAACAGAACTTGGCAAGATAACAGAAGAGGATGCAGATAACCTTATAGGAATTGATAATTTCGTAATTTGAAAGATTGGAGAGTTATGGCACAAACAAACAAATCGATGGAAAAGCTAGTAAGTCTGTCTAAAAGACGCGGTTTTGTCTATCCTGGATCAGAGATTTATGGTGGACTGGCCAGCACTTATGACTATGGACCACTTGGTGTTGAGCTAAAAAATAACATTAAGAAAATCTGGTGGAAATTTTTTGTGCAAGATCGCGAAGATATTCTTGGTATCGATGGAGGAATAATTTTATCGCCAAAAGTCTGGGAAGCAAGTGGCCACGTTGATGAGTTCAAGGACCCCTTGGTGGAATGCAAGAAATGCCACCACCGCTTTCGTCCAGACAAACTTGATAGTAAAAAATGCCCTGATTGTAACGGAGATCTCACAAACGAGAAATTTTTTAGCGGAATGTTTGAAACAGTTATCGGTCCAATAAAAGAAGAGGGGATTTTAACTTACCTACGTCCCGAAACGGCTCAAGCAATTTTCGCCAACTTTAGCAATGTCTTAAATTCGACTAATATTAAAGTCCCCTTTGGCATTGCCCAAACTGGCAAAGCTTTTCGGAATGAGATAACAACAGGTAATTTTATTTTCAGAACAATTGAGTTTGAACAGATGGAGATTGAGTATTTTATTTCACCAAAGGCGGATTGGGAGAATATATTTAATGGTTTTTTAAAAGACGTTCACACCTATGCCGAGATGGTCGGCATTCCCAACAAGTCCTTATATGATTATGATATCCCCGAAAAGGAGAGGGCACATTATTCAAAAAAGACCATTGATATTGAATTTGAGTGGCCATTTGGGAGAGATGAGTTGTGGGGATTAGCTTATCGGACTGATTACGATCTCTCTAAACACTCTGAGCACTCAGGTCAAGACTTAAGTTATTTTGATGAACAAACTAGAGAAAAATACCTTCCACACGTCATTGAGCCATCTTTAGGCGTCGACAGAACAGTCCTCGCGGTTTTGGCCAGTGCCTACTGTGAAGAAACTTTAGAGAATGGGGAGGTGAGAATTGTATTAAAGCTTAAGCCGAGAGTTGCTCCTTACAAAATTGCTATCTTTCCTCTTCTCAAGAATAAGCCCGAGATTGTAAAGAAAGCTCGAGACTTATTTCTTGAATTAAAGGTTAATTTTACTGTATTTTGGGATGAACGAGGGAATATTGGTAAGAGATATCGATATCAAGATGAAATAGGTACTCCTTATTGTGTCACTGTGGATTTTGATACGTTAGAAGATGAGACCGTAACGGTTAGAGATAGAGACACAATGGAACAAAAAAGAGTAAAAATCTCAGATTTAAATAATTGGTTTTCTGAAAAATTATAATTTTGCCTATCTATAAGCCTTTTAAAAAATGCTTGACAGCCTAAGGCTAAAATAGTAAAATTTTAAGACTAAATTAAATGATAAAGAGATTTAGGCGTTGTGCAAGCTCCTAATTTTTATTCTCTAAAAATCAGCAAAAACGAAAGGATACACGTGGAATCAAAAAAAATCTACCTTACAAAAGATGGTTTAGATAAATTAAATAAAGAGTGTGAAGATTTAACAACTAATGGCCGAAAAGAAGTTGCCAACCTTATTAAACAAGCTAAGGAATATGGTGATTTGAGTGAAAATTCAGAGTATGCAGACGCTAAAGATAAACAAGCCTTTATTGAAGGTAGGATTGCCGAGCTTGAACACATTCTTAAAAATTCTGAGATGATCGATGAAGTTCACACAAAATGCAGCAAGGTAAGCGTCGGGTGTACGGTTCAGGTAGAAGTTGAAGACGGTGAAATGAACTATAAAATTGTTGGTTCGTACGAAGCAGACCCCGAGAAGGGCTGGATATCGAATGAATCACCACTCGGTCAAGCTCTCTTAGGCAAAGCCTCTGGCGAAGAAGTAGAGGTTAATGCTCCAGCCGGTACAATCAGATACAAGGTAAAGAGAATTCAATAAGTAAATGAAACCCCTTCAAAAGCCCCTCGTGGCAACGTCAAAAGGGGTTTTTTGATAGTTAAAACTCGGCTTTTTTAGATGTGGTTTTTCTGCTATAATAATCTTGTGGAAAAAGGAGATTCATGCTTGATATATCATATATAAGAGAAAACCCAAAAGCAGTAAAAGAGAATTCAAATAACAGAGGATGCCTTGTTGATATTGACAATTTTCTTGAATTAGATAAAAAAAGAGGAAAGTTAATACGCGAAGTTGATGAACTAAGAAACAAGAAAAACCAATTTAAAGGTAAGCCAACCGAGATTGAGCTAAAATCTTTGTTACAGAACAAAGAAAGGGAAGATGAGCTAAGCAAAAAGATAAGCATTATAGAAGAAGAATACTTCGAGCTTTTAATGCAGATTCCAAACCAGACTCATCCTAAGGTTCATGTTAGTCAAGATGAAGATGATAACCCAATCTTAGAGAATCAATATAAACCAACCGCTTTTTCTTTTGAACCCAAGGACCACGTTTCTTTGGCTGAAGATCTTGATTTAATCGATTTTGAGAGGGCGACCAAAGTCGTTGGTGGTAAGTTTTTTTACTTAAAAAATGAAGCCGCTCTTTTGGAGCTTGCTCTAATCCAATATGCTTTCCAAGTCGCTATTAGACATGGTTTTACTCCATTTATTACTCCTGATTTAGCAAAAAAAGAGGTACTTGATTCTATGGGTTATAGTCCTCGCGGTGAGTCCACTCAGGTTTATAACATTGAAAAGACTGATTTGAGCTTAATTGGAACGGCTGAAATAGCAATGGGGGGCTACCACAAAAACGAAATTTTCACAGAAGAAGAACTCCCCAAAAAATATGTCGCGTTGTCACATTGTTTCAGAACTGAAGCCGGCAGCTATTCTAAGTTTTCAAAGGGCATATTTAGAGTTCATCAATTTACCAAAGTCGAGATGTTTATCTACACCACACCCGATAAGGCAGAGCTCGCTCATCAAGAGATTTTAGGCATTGAACAAGAGATCTTTGATGGTTTGGAAGTACCGTACAGAGTCATCGACCATTGTACTGCAGATCTTGGTGCTCCATCTTATAGAACGTTTGATTTAGAAGCTTGGATGCCGGGGAAACCAAATAAAAATGGTTCGATGGGTGATTGGGCAGAGATAACTTCAACATCAAATTGTACCGATTATCAAGCTCGCGCATTGAACATTAAATATATGAATAAAGAGGGAAGTAAAAAATTAGTATTTATGCTAAATGGAACGGCGGTTGCTATGACTAGAGCAATTATTGCAATTTTAGAAAATAACCAACAAGAAGACGGCACAATAGCAATACCAAGGGTTTTGCAACCTTTCATTGGCAAGAAAAAAATCGAGAGAAAGGAAAAATTATGAAAATATCAATTTATGGACACGAGACTGCTATTTCAAATGAAATTAGTAATTATGCAAAAGAAAAATTAGAAAAACTTCAGAGATACCAACATGATATTATCGGGATAGAATTAACATTAGAAGAAAATCATCATCAGAAGAACAAGAATAAAGCTTTTGTAGGTAAGGCACAGATTATTATCCCCGGCTATGACATAAAGGCTAGTGCGGAAGATAAAACATTATATGCGGTTATAGATGTTATCGAGAAAAAAATTGCCATTCAGCTGAAGAAAGACAAAGATAAAAAAACCGTTAATAAAAACAAATTAGCCAGTCGAAGCAAGAATTTGTTAAGAAAACTTTTTAAACAATAACAAAAAGGATCAACTTTATGAAACTGATAGGAAAATTATGTCTTTTTTATTAAAAATATTTGGCGATGCCAATAAGAAAGTCGTGGATAAATATCGGAGTAATGTCGATGAAATTAATTCTTTAGAAGAGGGGATTAAAAAACTTTCGGATAAGAAAATCCGGGAACGAATCAAAGATATTAGAGAAGACGTTATTGGTAAACTAGAAAAAAAAGCAAAAAAGGAAGCGGACAACGAGTCTTTAAGGCAAATTGAAAACGATATCCTTAGAGATTACCTCAACGAAGTTTTTGCTCTAACTCGCGAGGCTGCCCGTCGGACATTAGGACAGAGGCACTACGATGTTCAATTAATCGGAGGAATTGTTCTGCACGAAGGAAAGATTGCCGAGATGATGACAGGTGAGGGAAAAACCCTAGTCGCAACGCTACCGGCGGTTTTAAATGCTTTGACTGGCAAAGGAGTCCATATTGTAACAGTCAATGATTATCTGGCTCGCCGTGATGCTGGGTGGATGGGTCAAATCTACAACTTTTTGGGTATTTCTGTCGGAACCATAATTCATGATCAGTCTTTTATTTATGATGATACATTCGAGGTTGAACAAGTTATAGACGAGAAGACTAAACACCTAAAACCCGTTTCAAGAAAAGATGGCTATAATGCAGATATAACCTACGGGACAAACAATGAATTTGGCTTTGATTATCTCAGAGACAACATGGTACAAAACCTAGAGCAGATGGCGCAACGCAAGCTCCATTACACTATCGTCGATGAAGTCGATTCGATCTTAATTGATGAAGCAAGAACTCCTCTTATTATTTCGGCTCCAGCAGAAGAAAGTACTGATAAATATCTCCAGTTAGACAATTTGGTTAAACAACTCGACCAGGTAAAAGATTATCTTCTCGATGAAAAACAAAATGCAGTGACTTTGACAGATGAGGGAATAGCTCACATGGAGCGTCTATTAGGGGTAACCAATATCTACGAAGAGTACGGGATTGAAAATGTTCATCATATCGAACAAGCCCTAAAAGCCAATGCACTCTTTAAAAAAGATAAAGATTATGTTGTAAAAGACGGTGAGATTATTATTGTGGATGAATTTACCGGACGTCTTATGCAAGGAAGGCGATATTCGGAAGGTTTACACCAGGCGATCGAGGCAAAAGAGGGTGTTGAGATCAAGAGAGAGTCCTTAACTTTAGCTACAATCTCATTCCAAAATTATTTCAGATTGTATGTTAAACTCTCCGGAATGACAGGTACGGCTCAAACCGAAGCAGAAGAATTTGCTAAGATATATAAACTTGACGTCATCTCTATTCCACCCAACAATCCAAATGTTAGAGAAGATTTTTCTGACTTAATCTATAAAAACGAAAAAGCTAAATTTCTCGCACTGGTCGAGAGGATTAGAGAGCTAAACGAAATAGGTCGTCCCGTTCTAGTTGGGACTGTCTCTATCGAAAAAAATGAAATTTTAAGTGAACTTTTAAAGAAAAGGGGCGTAAAGCACGAGGTATTAAATGCCAAAAATCATGAAAAAGAAGCTTTGATTATTTCAAAAGCTGGTCAAGAAAAAGCCGTAACCGTCGCGACAAACATGGCAGGTCGTGGAACCGATATTGTCCTTGGAGATGGGGTTAAAGATTTAGGTGGTTTGTTTGTTATTGGGACTGAGAGACATGAGTCTCGGAGAATTGATAACCAGCTTCGTGGACGTACAGCTAGACAAGGAGATCCTGGATCGACACAATTTTTTGTATCTCTAGATGACGATCTAATGCGTATTTTTGGTAGCGAAAGAATTGGCTCAATTATGAATCGCCTAGGTTTGCCAGATGATCTGCCGATACAAAATTCAATGATCTCTAAGTCGTTAGAGTCAGCTCAGCGCAAGGTTGAAGGACATAATTTTGATATTAGGAAACATTTGGTTGACTACGACGATATTATGAACAAACAGCGTGCTTATATCTACAAAATGCGTTTGCAGTCGATAGAAGCTGAGAGTATGAAAGATCGGGTTTTTGATATATTTGATGACGAGGCAGAAAGCTTAGTTTTAAGCCACACTGACACACAAACTGGAGAAGTTAATGTTGATGAATTAAAACAAACCGTTCAGGCCATTACGGGCTCAGATGAGTTCCCAACAGAAAAAATGGCCTCTACTGATGAAGCAAAGAAGAATGTTTTATTAACCTTAAAGGACAAATACAACCAAAAAGAAAAAAAACTCGGTTCCGAGCTTATGAGAATACTAGAAAAGGCCTTATTTTTAAGAACTATTGATATGCTATGGATCGATCATCTTGATGCTATGACCCATCTTCGTGAAGGGATTGGCCTCCGTGGTTATGGTCAAAAGGATCCTCTAGTTGAGTATAAAAACGAATCATACAATATGTTTAAAAAACTTTTAGCTGCGATTAACGCTGAAATATTAAATCTTGTTTTTAAAGCAGAAATTAGCGCTGAAGCCACTAAAGAACCAGAGACAGAACTTACTAAAGGCTTAAAGGAAAAGACTCCTCAAAACAAAGAACTTGAGATGAATAAGCGTAAAAGCGTCACACCAAACGATAAAATTGGACGCAATGATCAATGTTGGTGCGGCAGTGGTAAGAAGTATAAGAAATGTCATGGTAAATAATGATTAAGGCTGTATTCTTTGATGCTATCGATACTTTATTCAAGCCCTATCCAGACAAGATTGGCATGTACTGTCGAGTAATAAAAGAGACAGCGGGCTTTGAAGTTTCGGCTGAAGATATGAGTCGTGTTTGGAATAAAATTATTATCGATACGGAAGAAAGGTCGGCAAAATTATTGTCAAAAGACTGCAATTTAGCTTGGGATGGCTTTAATCAGAAAATACTGGAACTGTTGGGCTATCAAGGCGATGCCAAAGTCGCCGGCGACAAACTACTTTTCGAAGCTTGGTCAAATCCTAATAATTTTGCACTTTATGATGATGTTGTTAAGACTCTCGAGCTCTTAAAAGAGAGTGATATTATCATAGCGTGTGTTTCAAACGAGGATCGCTTGTTGAACAACTTTTTTATTCAATTTGGTATAGACAAATACTTTAAGTTAATTGTCACTTCAGAAGAAGAGGGGATTGAAAAACCGAATCCAATTATTTTTGAACGAGCTTTAAAAAGATTAAATTTAGAAGCTAAGACGGTTGTTCATGTCGGCGATAGTTTAATCAGTGATTATCATGGAGCTGAAAATGCTGGGCTAAAGGCGATTCTTATTGACCGAAATGATAAATTTCGAGACAATAAAAACATTAATAGAATAAAAAAATTAACTGACATACTAAGTTATATTAAGGAACAAAAGTGATTCAAGCCCCAATTCTTCCAGTCGTTATAGCTTCAGGCTTTATTGATAGTTTCAACCCGTGCGCTATTTCACTTTTACTAATCTATATCTCCTTAATGTTTACATTAGAAAAAAGTCGTAGAGAAATTTTTATATTTGGACTTTTTTACGTCGTCGCAATTTATTTAACTTATCTTTTCGTCGGGCTTGGCTTGTTGCGTGCCGGAACCGCCTTTACCTTTAACCCGATTAGTAAGATAGTTGCAATTATTGTCATCATATTTGGTTTAATAAATATCAAAGAATATTTTTGGCCTGGGAGTAAATTCACTATTCGTATCCCACTAAAAGTAAGGGCTATTGTTAGCAAATATGCTTATCAGGCTACGATTGCTTCAGCAATTATTGTGGGGGTTTTAATCGGCTTATACGAATTTCCATGTTCAGGAGCGATATATTTAGCTATTGTTGGACTTTTGTCTTCTAGCGGTACTTTTTGGCAGGGATTACCATATCTTCTGATTTATAACTTTATGTTTGTTCTCCCGTTGATTGTTATATTCATACTAGCAACAAACAAAGTCACAACAGAGAAATTTATTAACTTTCAAGAAAAGCATGGCCGTAAACTTCATTTAGTCCTCGCTATCGCTATGATTATTCTAGGGATCGCTATCTTAAAAGTTGTTTTTTAAGGACTGGGACTTGTGATTAAAGCGATAGGTATTTAGAAATTAAGCTTGTATTGTTATAATTCAAATCATGAACGATCTAAAAACACAAATTAAAAAACTCTGCGAGAGATTAGAAAAAGCCCTAAGTATTCTTAAACTTGAAGAAGAAAGGCAGCAGCTAAAAACACTTGAAAACGAATCTACTGACACTGATTTTTGGAGTAACCAAATCTCCGCCCAGGAAATTATGAAAAAGATATCCGTAATAAAAGGACATTTAGACAAATGGGACGGCCTAACAAAAGAAATTAATGATTTAACAGAGCTCATCGAAAACACAAACGAACACGAACATGACTTAATTAAAGAGCTAGAAACAAATTTAGCGGATATTACTGCCAGATTTGAAAAAACCGAGTTCGAATTACTTTTTGCTGGTGAATATGACTCTAATAATGCTATCTTATCAATATCAGCAGGGAGTGGTGGAACAGATGCCCAAGATTGGGCTGAAATGATTCTTCGAATGTATCTAAAATTTGCCGAGAAACAAGGGTTCGAAACTGAAATCATTGACCAGACTAAAGGAGAGGAAGCAGGGATAAAAAGTGTTACGATCAAGATAACCGGCTATTTCGCTTTTGGATATTTAAAAAGTGAATTTGGCGTACACCGCTT
>CAZQGP010000053.1:0-10022 GCA_964593075.1 uncultured Candidatus Saccharibacteria bacterium | reverse complement strand
TGTCTGGAAAATTGGAGAATGAAGGCTTCGGGCGTAACAAAATCTTTGATTTAAGGCTATAGATTTGATATAATCTCTCCTAGTCCTTCCTCATTTTTTCGTCATAAACTCTCATTAGTTTGTTGAACCAAACTAAAAGGTTTTCGATGGAAAGTGACCCAAGGGCGCCAAAATAAGTCCATATGGTGGTTGTAGCTCAGTTGGTTAGAGCTCCTGGTTGTGGTCCAGGTGGTCGTGGGTTCGAGTCCCATCAACCACCCCAATAGTTTAATCACGAAATATCTTTTGTCGATTTTATCTCGAATTTCACCGCCGGGCAAAGAATAATCTGACTATAACTTTATAATTCCTTATCACCAAGCAGGAAGTCTATTATTTGGATGTGCTGTATACCTTTATAATTGCCACCAGTCATTTTGTCCATTGAAACTACTATCTTTTTATAATTATCAGGTATAAGTAACAGATTACCGAATTCACGTTCTTTTGTCGCTTCGTCGCTAATCAAGTATGCAACCTGGACGTACATTTTGTGTTCTTCCTTTTCAGCGATAAAGTCTATTTCCTTGTCTCCGAGCTGGCCAACGTGAACAGTGTAACCCAGGCGTAATAACTGAAGGAAAACTAAATTCTCTAGAATTTGTCCAATATCATTTGCTTTATATCCAACCAGTGAATTCCGTATTCCCAGATCCTCCCAATAATACTTCTCGTTGATTTCAAATATCTTTTTCCCTTTGATATCTGCTCGGTTGACCTCATGGACAATATAGCTAGATGTCAAATAGGATAGGTAGTCTAGGACCTTGTTTGGTGTTGTTTGTATCTTTTGCGATTTAAGAAAGTCACTGATTCTATTTGCAGAAACTAGTGATCCGATGTTCTCTGCTAGATATTCAAGGAGTCGGCCGAGAAAGTTGATGTTGCGGATATTAAATCGTGTCACCACATCTTTTAGGATGATAGTGTTGTAGATGCTTTGGAGGTATCCATAGACGATCTCATCCGTAAGTTTTAGGTTGATTAGGAACGGTAGCCCTCCATAGCGGATGTACTGTAGTAACGAGTTGTTGCTAGCTGAAATATTTTGGAACCTCAGAAACTCTTGATAAGACAGAGTATGGATTGGAATTTCGATATATCGGCCAGACAAGCCTGTAGCGATCTCAGAAGAAAGCAAGCGCGCGTTGCTGCCTGTACAGTATAGATCAAAAGTTTCTTTTGCAAAAAGATGTCTCAGAGCCTTTTCAAAACCTTCTATGTCTTGAATTTCGTCAATAAATAGATAGTTTTTGACTTTATTTTTGATGTGCTTCTCTGCATAGCTAATCAAATCGTGATAGTCGGTTATTGCGTCGTATTCATTCTCCTCTTTATTGATATATACAACATTCGCTTTTTTGTCATTTTTTCTAATTATATCCATGAGTTGCAGTAGGATGTAACTTTTTCCGACACGTCTCTGGCCTACAAGAACTTTAATTAAGGGAACTCCAATATATGGGGAGATCTTGTCGATATAATATGGGCGCTCTTGATATGTTTTGTTCATACTTAGAAATCCTTGGATAACGTTACTATGTTTTAAGTATACTCAAAACACAATATAAGTCAAGTTTTTGTAGTTCCACCAATCTCTAATGGTAAGTTGCCAGTTTATCACCAACCAGCTCTAGGATTTTCTTTGCAGAAAAGAACTTATGGGTTATTGCTTACCAAAAGCAACACTACCCAGAAGATTAAGGTATTGCTGGAGTTTCACTTATTAATGATTTGGTTCTGATAACATCCACTATGCGACCCCAAGATAGATAAAAAAAGTGTCTTTTATAGCCATTTTTTTATATAATCTGGTTAAGGAGGAAAGATGGAAGAAACAAAAATTAAAACAATGATTTGGTATTATGTAAAGAAATACTTAATAATTTACTATATTCCTTTAATGCTTTTTGAGATTATTATTGGTGGTCTAATATATTTTACTAATTTGGATAACGAAGCGGCAAGGAATAGATTATATACAGGATGGACTGGTTTATTTATGTTTACTGAAGTCTTATTATTCCTTGGCGTAATGATTTTTGTAAATTATAAAGGTGGGAAGAAGTTTGGTTTGAAGAGCATATACGGACTCTTGCTTGTCTTTCTCCTAAACCTACTTTTATCTCTGTATAACTATTCAAAAATGATGAATCTTTTTGGTGGTTTCGTCGTGATTACATTTATTATTTGTCTTCTTGCCTTACCTTTAATTTTTTGGGGTAGCCATAAACAAAAGCAAGAACTAAACAATCTTGCAAGTGACCACGGCTATCCTATCCAAAAGTAATTCGGTTCTAATAGAATCCACTATCCCACCCCAAGATAGGTAAATTAAGTAGCTTTTATAAGCTACTTTTTATATACTTACTTCAGGAAAAACGAAAATAATAAACGAACAAAAAGAAAACCTTAGTTGGAAAAGACTCTTTATCACATTGGGTATAGTAATTGTAACGGCAGTAGTTATTGGTGGGGCTACTTGGTATTTTATGGATAAGCAAGCTAAGGATGAAAAGACAGCGAATGACAAACAGATTCTATTGTTGCAAAAGCAGATTGATGACTTACAGAAGTTAGATACATCAAAAACGATTACTCCCTCGGACAAATCGGGTATAGTATTTTCTACTGGCAAGATGGAATACAAAAAAGGAGAAATTATAAATATTGTTGTAAATAATAAATTGGGCCACTCTATTTTGCATTCTGACGGTCAAGGTAGATTTTGGAGCATTGAGTATTTTACGGATGGAAAATGGACAAACCTTGACTATAAGGACAGTATTTACCAAGTGAGTGAAGACATAATAGGAAATACTTGTAGTTTTAGATTATATGAACGAGCGTTACCAGAAGAATTAAAGTCAGGAGACAACCTTTCCGACCATTGGGAACAAAAAATATGTCTTATTTCCAATACAACAAACTTAGAGACGCCTGGGATTGTTAGATATATTGCAAGTGGTCAATATAGGTTTACTTTTAGATATGGTTTTGAAGTATCTAAAGATAATTCTGATACAATCTCAGACCTTAAAACTGTTTATTCAAATAGTTTTACGATAAAGTAGATTATTTGACACCTTTACTTACTTTACTCAAACAACTCTAATATTGTATTAACAAATTCATCAATATGCGTAATTTAAGCCAATACAGGTATATTAATAAGTCTATCAATTCTTTTTATTGCGGTTCTAATAGCATCCACTATCCGACCCCAATATAGGCAGTATAAGAGAGTTATTTAAAGCTCTTTTTTTAGAGCGCTTTTTCCATTTTTATCAGGTTTTATCAGTTTACAGTCTACGGTGTATTGTAAACTTGTTATAATAACATCTCCCTGCAAATCAGATGGTTTTAAGGTAATAAACTTATCAATATCAGATACTCTGTGAACCATTATTTCAATTGCACTACAATCTTTCCTTCTAAAAAGGTCAATTGTCGCTGGGTCAAGAGCATCATGTGTTTTGTATAGACATCCTGTCGAAAATCCAATAATCATTACTTAATTCTAACTTATTATAGTTGCTTCCATTTTAATGATTTCGCTTAAAATGACATCCACTATCCGACCCCAGTAAAGTATTTTTTGTATTAATAATAGTTCCTAGTTCCTTGTGTATTAGGAACTAATAAATTAATAAAAATTAGTGAAAACATCAAAAAATCACTCAAAGTACTAAAGATCTCTTTATTTCTTAGATTCAGTTATGGGTATCAATGTATCGGTTTCGACAACAGTAAGATTGTCTGGTAATGTGCCAACCTCGTAAATACTTGCGGTGTCGCCTATTATTTTGTGAACTTTATATAATTCACCATCATAGTTTATTAGTGAGCCTTCTTTTATGTCTTCTTCATTTGCTGATAAATGTTCATTATTAATTTCTGGATTAAATCTTTCACTCATGATAACTCCTTAATATGTGTTTATAATTATCGCATCATGTTATTTAAAAAACAAATTTCGTTTGTTTCTACTAACAGACGATCTAATTGATTTGTAAAATACTGAATTATGTTAAACTTATAATATGTTATTTCCATTACATCACTATACTCATAATCATATTAATCAAAAAGATTATGAGGGTTTCAAAGTTCTTCATTCAAAAAAATGGATGAAATGGTTAGATAAATCAATGATATATATTGGATTGATAAGTCCACTTATGGCAACTCCACAAATCATAGATATATTTGCAAATCAGGATGCCGGTAGGGTCTCAGGGTTTTCATGGGGAGCATATACAATATTGCAGTTTTTTTGGCTTGCATATGGAGCGGCACACAAATCCAAACCACTGATTGTTAGCGCAATAGCTTGGATAATAGTTGATTTAATAATAGTTATTGGGGTTGTTATCTACTAAATAAATTATCGCTATATTTGATAATTTTACTCTTGCAGAGTTTAATAACTTTGCTTTTTTTGTTTTAAGCTTTTTCTAAGAATAGAGATATATATTAGTGACGTCTTAAACTATTAATCCAACTCTTTTGGAAGGGTCGAAAATATTTAAGACTGAGTAAAAGAAGAGAAAGAAAGGAGTGTTATGAAAAAAAGATCAAAAATTGCAATTGGAGTATCGGCAGCCACGATTAGTGTGGCGGCGGTTTTATTAGGAGCTAATTTTACGCTTGCTGATAGTAATGGCACAACATTAGCAGACAGAATTGCGACAAAATTTAATCTTAATAAATCGGAAGTAGAGGCCGTTTTCGATACCTATAAATCTGAGAAAATGGCCGAAAGACAAGCAGACGAAGCAGCAAGACTGCAATCACTTGTAGATAAAGGGACTATTACGGCGGATCAAAAAGCCACGATAGAGGCAAAACAAGCAGAACTACAGACGACTCGCGAAAGCGAACGGACAGCCCTTGAAAAATGGGCGACAGACAATGGAATCGATGTTAAGTATCTTATGGGTGGTGGACCAAGAAAAAACCTAGAACAAAGTAGTTTGCAATCACTTGTAGAGAAAGGAACCATCACAGCAGATCAAAAGACTAAGATAGAGGCAAAACAAGCAGAACTACAGACGACTCGCGAAAGCGAACGGACAGCTCTTGATAAATGGGCGACAGACAACGGAATCGATGTTAAATATCTTATGGGCGGAGGCCATGGTATGCGAGATCATGGTGGTCCTACTGAATAACGTGAAGAGTTTTATTAAATAAACAACTTCACAACGACACCGTCCTCTGGCGGTGTCTTTTATTATCAGCCATTTCTCAGCTTTTGGAGTAAAATATAATATATGAGAATACTATTGATAGAAGATGATGTTAAAATTGCTAATGCCATAAAAAAAGGCCTAGAACAAGAATCATACGCGGTTGATGTCGAATACGATGGGGCCGATGGGATGGGGGCTGCTTTAGTTCTTGACTATGACCTATTCATAATTGACCGAATGCTTCCAGGAGTGGAAGATGGTTTAGAAATATGCACAGCAATTAGAAAAGAAGGGAAAAAAACTCCAGTTTTGATATTAACAGCGAAAGACAAAATAGAAGACAGAGTACACGGTTTAAATATTGGAGCAGATGATTATTTAATTAAGCCCTTTTCATTTGACGAACTATTAGCTAGAGTTAAGGCTCTTTTACGTCGCCCCGAAACCCATCTAAGCAATGTTATGTTAGTTGGCGATTTATCCTTAGATACCATTGGACAAATTGTGGAAAGGAATGGCCAAAAAATAGATTTATCACCAACGGAATATAGTTTACTTGAATACTTAATGAGGAATCAAAAACAAGTTTTGTCAAAGAGTATGATTATTAATCATGTCTGGAATTTTGATGCAGATATCCTGCCAAATACCGTCGAGGTCTATATCGGTTATTTGAGAAACAAAATTGATAAACCTTTCAAAGGAGAAAAACTTGTTAAAACCGTTAGAGGATTTGGTTATAGAATAGGTAGATAATGAAATTTAAATCAACATATATCAAAATGACCACTTTTTATGTTGCAATAATTATGTTTGTAAGCATACTATTTAGTATTACCATCTATCAAATATCTTCTCAGGAATTAAATAGAGGCTTCAATCGTCAAAGTGCACTGCTGAGAGACTTACCACTATCGGAGTTTGTACCAAAATCAAGATTAGATTTAGAAAATGCCAGGGACAAACAAATTGACGACAGTAATTACAACCTAAAATTTAATTTATTTATTTTTAATCTAATCATATTAGTCGCAGCTTCGTGCGCTAGCTATCTCTTAGCCAGAAGAACATTAAAACCGATAGAAGAAATGTTTGACGTTCAGAATAGATTCACTGCTGACGCTTCTCATGAACTAAGAACTCCTCTTACGGCCATGAAAACAGAAATTGAAGTAAACCTGAGAGATAAGAAACTAAATGTGAATGAAGCAAGAGTTTTGTTAGAAAGTAACCTTGAAGAAATAGGCAAGCTAGAAACGCTCTCAAACGGACTTTTGACTTTAACTCAATTCCAGAATGGTCACAAAGTGGATCTAGTCGCCATTCCAATTCATAAGGTTATTGAGGAAGCACGCAGAAAAGTATCGAGTTTGGCTGCAAAGAAAGAAATAGAGATCCTTTTTGAACTAACAAAATTGGAGGTGAGGGGGAACTACCAAAGTCTTGTAAAACTTTTTGTCGTACTCCTAGATAATGCTATAAAGTATAGCCCAAACAAATCGAAAGTTGAAATTGTCACTGGGCTTCACGGGAATTTTATTGAAATCAAGGTAAAAGATCAGGGTTTGGGTATTAAATCATCTGACATTCCTTATGTGTTTAATTCTTTCTTCCGAGCGGATCACTCAAGAACAAAAAATTCAACTTCTGGCTACGGATTGGGCCTTTCTATCGCAAAAAAAATTGCTCAAGTCCACCAAGGTAAAATTGATGTTCATAGTAAGCTTGATCACGGCACAACCTTTATCGTAAAACTACCAAAATATATCGAATAGGCTTTAAGGTTTTTCTCAGAATAGATGTATATATTTAGTTCATCTAAAGGAGGAAAGAATGTTAAAAAAAGTAGGGTTGCTACCAAGCGAGATCTTAATGAAAAAATTTACTGAAATAAGCGGGAAAAGTGAAATCGAAGTAGAAATAATTAAGGAAAGAGAGGGAATCGAAACAATCGCTGATATGGTAGAAGAATATTTAATCAACCAGCAGCTTAGAAGAAATTTACAACATTAGCAAAGAAACCGACTAGAAAAGCTTTATCCTCAGGTTGCACTCAGGATAAAGCTTTTTAATTAGATAAGATGATATATATATAGAAACATTCAGAATAATTGCGCATCTTTTCGTTTTATTATTATTGTCAGTGATCAGTTTAAATTTTTTAAACAAATATGTTTTTGCCAAACAGGAAATAAAGAATAAAATAAATACAGAAGCGATAAATATTAATGATGATGTAGATGTGAATATCAATAAGAAAGAATTCGGTATGTCAGGTATCGGCCAAACCAATTCTGACGGTTCAATCAAAGCTCAAATGATCAAGATAAATCCAACTACAAATAACTCTGTCGACACAAGTTCGCCTCAGTAAAAAAAATAAAGTATAATCATTTTATGAGAAAAAAATGGAATTGGTATTTTTGTAAAACAGATCGAGTCGCAGCCTGGGTATTATTAGGAACGATGGTTGTTTATTTTATTAGTGGCTATGGAATGACCAAGGGGATAATTGATACAAAACTAGCCATCGCAATTCACAATAATATCTTGCCACTAATTGCCCTGGTGGCGTTTACTGTCCATACGTTCTATGCAATCAGACTGACTTTTTTGCGTTGGAAAATATGGAATAGTTTTGGAAAATATTTACTTATCTTTATTTACCTTGTTTTAATTTTGGGTTTTTTGTACGTTGATTTATGGTATAAGAAACCTGTTTTAAATGTAGATTCTAAAACGCAGTCACAAGAACAATCAAAAGCGACGGAAAGCGGAACGGCTGCGCCAAGCTCCAGCGCAGCTCCAACGGTGACTACAGATAATAAGCTGCTAACAATCGCTGTTGTGGCTCAACATAATACTCCCGGAGATTGTTGGATAGTTCTTTCAGAAGTAGTTTATGACGTCACGAGCTATATGCATAGTGGACCACAAGACCATATCCTATGCGGGAAAGACAATACTTCAGCTCTAACCAGTATTCATGGAACACGATATTCTAGTTATTTTGACTCATATAAGATTGGTACAATGGGTTCCACCTATTAAGTAATAAACTTGTACGTTAAGCGGATCTGTATCTGTTAAAGGCAATTAGAAGTCCAATAAATCGCCTAGGAGGCCGCCTTTTTTCTTTTTTCGATCTTCGTTATCCTTGGTATGATAGTCATCGTGTTTATCGTAATCTCTTTGATCAGTTTGATTGTTTCTAGCCCCAGAGTTATTTTTTGAATAATCGGCCGAGTCAGTTTTTTCTAAAATTTTATCTAATTCACCCCTGTCTAACCATATACCACGGCAATTTGAACAGTAGTCAATCTCAACGCCTTGTCGTTCTGTCATTAGTAATTCACTGTTTTCACATACTGGACATTTCATGTTTTACCCTTTCTTAATATTTAAGTATTTTAGCACAAGGGAAATTATTTTTTAAGTATTAATATTTCTCTACCGACAAACTGATTTGGGCGAGAATATGTCAAATTACCGCGCCCAAACGTTCTGATATTGATGTTTTCAGGCAATGGCCTCTCTGCTTTTAAACCGATTCTGTTTAGTTTGTCTAGAATCGGAAGATAAATATATTCTTTTTCAATAACAAAAAAAGGAATAGCCATAATAATTATTCCATTTTTGTTTACCATCTTCTCAATTATAGACAAAGCCTTCAAATAAAAACTAGTCAAATCTTCTGCATCGCTTTTCGCCTTTTTGTAACTTCTTCTCTCGGGACTCCCGAGAAACCCTTCACTGACAATTGCATCAACTTTGAGCAATTTATTTGGAGTCAAAATGTCGCTTAGAAAAATGTGTTCATCTGGGATTATATTTGAATAACAAGTTTGTTCAAGCCATCTTAAATTGTCTTTTGAATCTTGGATTTGTTTGCTGCTAATATCACTGCCAAAAATGTTCATATAGCCGAATAAATTTGCTTCCTGCAGAATCGTGCCACTGCCACAGAACGGATCATAGAGTATTTGGTCTATATCTATTTTAGCCAAATTGATCATTACTTGAGCTAATTTGGGGGGAGTCATACCATTCTTATTGTCTCTTTTCGGTCTTCCAAAATCTCGACTTGAATATGCCTTGTAGTCTTGAACTGCCGATGTTTGTCCAACCATAATTCTGTCTTTGTTCTTGACTAATATTATTTCAAAACCTCGAGTAAGTATTTTATTTTCAGTTACAATCACGCTAGACAAGACAGATTCTTTGCTAGACACAAATCTTGATGATAAATTCGACTCGGAAAAATATTCTTTAATTCTTTTTCCTAATTTATAAAGATCTTTTGTTGAAGAGTCCCCATAAAAAGATATACCAAAATTAATTCTTTTTTCCGTTTGAACTGGATAGAAATTTTTTATAATAAAACCAAAGAGGTTGTCTTGAGTTGTCTCTCCTACAATCTCAAAAATCTTAATTGACCCACCTAGATTATTAAGATTCATATATTTTAAGCTCTTATCTTCTGACGTTACAAATAGAATTTCGTTTGTGGGTTGATAATAAGTAGACTTAATTTTATTTTTATCTAAAACGGCTATAATTTCAGCCACACTTATGGCATAGTCTCTCCCTAAAACAAAGCCAAGTTGATATATTTCTTTCATGGGGGTAAATAATACCACTTTATGACTTAAAATACGAGTAAAAACATTGAATAAATACTATTTATAAACTATAATTTTATAGCATTTTTTATGCGCCTGTAGCTCAGGGGATAGAGCAGTAGCCTTCTAAGCTATTGGTCGCAGGTTCGAATCCTGCCAGGCGCAC
>CAZQGP010000052.1:0-3126 GCA_964593075.1 uncultured Candidatus Saccharibacteria bacterium | reverse complement strand
AATATTTTTTTAGATGTTATAATATGCATATGACTGAGCTTGAGGAAAAAGATCAATTACGAAACGGATTAATCGCCGCTGGTGGTGCAGTTTTGTCTTTACTGACATTAGGAACCTTCGTTTATCACTACATTGAGGGCTGGAGCTGGATCAGCTCTTTATACTTTACTGTTGTGACGATGGCAACTGTCGGATATGGCGATCTACATCCAACCACAGACCTAAGCCGCTTATTTACTATATTTTTCATTCTTTTTGGCGTGACTATCGCCGTCGCCTCTATCACTTTTATCGGTGGGCAGTATCTTTCACGCCGTGAGGCTAAAGTCAAACGCAGAAGAGATGCAAAAGAGAAGCAAAAAAAATCTGAAAATAAATAGTTTTGCCAACCTTAAACTGAATTTATAAAGTTAATTGTTAAGTTTTATTAAATGAAAGGAGAAAATATGTGTTGCGGATTTGCAATATTAGCTTTTTTGGGCCCGAGGGCCGCTATGCTTTTTTGGTGGCTTCTTAGGCCTTCATATTTTAGCTCGACTTTTTCTACTATTTTATGGCCATTACTCGGTTTCTTGTTCTTGCCTTGGCTTACTCTTATGTACCTGATTGTCGCACCAGGCGGCTTAAGTGGATTTGACTGGCTTTTGCTTGGAATAGCCTTATTTATTGACATCGCTTCTTATAGCGGTTCCGCTTACGGCAATAAAGACCGCCTGCCTTCCGCCAAATAGTTCTAGATTTTTTGTGTTTTGTTATATTAGAAATAAAGCTAACAAATAAAAAAACTCTTATACCAATAAGGGTTTTTTATTATCCAGACTATTTATTTGATTGTTTCTTTGTTTTGGTTGAACGAACGGTGTATTTTACTTTTTCGATTAACTTATGACTTGTAACAATAAGGATTATGCTCCCAATAATGAGAGAGAATATTCCCAAACTCCCAGGTGCATGAAGATATCTTGTGCCAATTGCTAAGACCATATTACTAAGGAGATTATCGATGTTTGTCGGATTACTAACGGTAAAAACAGAACTTACTGTTGACGATCCTATGTATGACAGGATAATCATCAAAAGCCCCGATATGCCAAGTACCCAGCCAGTCGCCCGAATGGCCATTACTATCCTTTTTCGATTGATGATAAAAAGACAAGCAACTAAAGCAACCAGAATTAAGGTCAAAGCTGTAATAATATTGCTAAGCTGTTTTACGTATATTCTGGCTTTAATCAGGTAGGCAAAAAAACTATTGGGGTTTTTCTCAAGATTAACGATTGATACCTGTGCTGGCACGGAGTTTACGACATCTTTTGCCAGAGTGTTGAGTTCATTTGGGAGTTGCCAACCAGATATGTTCTTATCCAATTGAGCCTTGTATTTTGCTGTATCAATAACCACTTTGTTATTCACTATTTCTGCATCGCCTTTTTTGTTTATAGCCGCAATGACTTTTGCGATGGGCTTTTGACTTACTTCTTGGACTAGTTTTGGAGTGATAACATAATCTATAGCTTTGTTTACGATTGATTTTTCAATAATGTTGTCCTGTATTTTTTCAGGTAAATTATTTTTTATCTCTGTTTTAATAATTTCTGTTGCGTATATAAAGGTTTTTGCTTCGACTAAAAGAGTTTCTAATTTTGCGGCATTTGTCACATAACTTCGCAAAATAACAGTGTGAGCTAATAACATAACTACAACTATCTGACAAATAATTATTAATTTAGTTTTTTTGTTCATAAAATTATTATATCACTATAAAAAGTTTTATTTATCAAAAAAAGTCTTATAATATTAGTGATTGCCCCGATTATCTTGACATATCAGCATTTCGTAATATAATTAGCTACCTAAAGTCTATTTGGGAAGGAGGTGAATAAAATGAGTAAAACTGATAAAGAACTTCTAAAACACTATTGGTGGATGATGGTCCTAAGAGGTATCGCTGCGATCTTATTTGGCCTTGCTGCTCTTCTCTGGCCAGGGATTACTTTGTTATCTTTGATCTATATATTTGTTATTTTCTTGATTGTAAGCGGCATCATCGATATTATCGTTGGCATCTTTAGCGTTGGCAAGCACACTCGCTGGTTCTTAACTGTCATTATGGGTATTTTAGAATTAGGATTTGGTGTATATCTAATCAGACATCCTGGAGTAACCATTGCCACATTTATCTTATTGACCGGTTTTGTCCTGATCTTTAGAGGTATATTGGAAGTTGTAGGTGCTTTTGTCGAAGGAATCACTTCAACGGAAAAAACATTGGCAATTATCGCTGGTGTCATCACGGTTGCAGCCGGAGCCATAATTCTTTTCCAACCTACCACAACTATCGCTTTCGTTTGGGTACTCGGCCTCTTTGCATTAATTAGTGGTCCAGTAACTATCGCGATTGCCTTAGACGTGAAATCCGCTTCTGAAAAAGCTTAAATTATTAAGATTTTTCTAGTAAAAAATGGAAGATTTATCTTCCATTTTTTATTTCTATACATCTAGCCAATTACTATTTAAGACATTTTGATTGCTCAATTATTTATTAGAGGGCCAGAGGAGCTACTCCGGTGGCCTTTGTCGGTATTGTTCCTACAAAACGAACAGAACCATTGTTTATTTCGACCTTTTCGACATTTAAGCTGCTGATATTCGATAAGATTGAATTTACATAGTTCGTGAATTCCGTTTCGGCTTTTTGGGTAATAAATGAAGGAACAGTTAGGTTACCAGCTTTTAGCTGACTTGTTTTAACGCTGAAGGATTTGGGGCCTGTTTGGCTTACTGTCCCCTTAACATAAATTGGATAATTTATTTCCTTACCTTCATATTTAAAGTTAGTTTGAAAGGAGGCTTCTGCCCCATTATTCCCCGTGAAATGAATCTGAACATTTTTAATTGGCCCATTGGCCTCGTTTGAGTAATTTTGAATCGCACTTACCTCTGCATCGCTAAAAGTCTGATCAATTTTTTGTGAACCTTCTGTTGTGAAAGTAGACCCAAGATAGAGGTTACCAGGTACAGGTATTTCAACTTTTGCTTTAGTTTTTACGGCATTGTCATAGTCTGCCATGGTGTATTTAACATTTAAATCTTTTTGTTTGGGATTCTGTAATTGCATGTATAAAT
>CAZQGP010000051.1:0-2765 GCA_964593075.1 uncultured Candidatus Saccharibacteria bacterium | reverse complement strand
TTGACAAGCTATATGGATATATCAGATAATAAATTTGTGTCATTAAAAGAATTTCATTTGGAAAAATAAAAAAGGAAAATCAAGGAGGAGTATGAAAATAAAAACAAAAATTAATCTTGTAGTTTCATTATTTATGTCTATAGCGATGATGTTTTACGGTTATGTGGGGGTTGCATGGGCGGCCGGGGTAACGACTACACAGTATATGGAAATGTCAACAACTCAACCAGGCGCAACGGCTGTTACACATACAGTACATTTTAAACCCTCGGTAACGACCGGAATAAAGCAAATTGGCTTAAAGTATTGTACTACGGCTGGTTCTTGGGATGCAGCCTGTACCCTCCCAACCGGTGCGGTATTACCGACGAGTAATGGTGTGACTCTAATTGGTTTTGGAGAAACAACGGTAAGTTCCGCCGACTGGTCATCACCAACAGAGACGGTGGTTAAAACAGCCACTACTGCAGAAGTCGTAGATACAGACCATCAAATAGTAATTGCCGGAGTTACTAATCCATCAGCTGGAGTTTTTTATGTTAGGATTCAAACTTATTCAGATACTGGGACAATGGTAATCGATAATGGGACAACGGCATCGGCCACTATTGCTCAAGTAACTTTGTCAGGAACGCAAAGAGAGACTTTAACGGTCACTGTTGCGGGAGAAAATGGAGTTAGTATCTGTGGGGAAACAACTCAAAATACGACTGCAAACACGGCCACGGCAGTAAATTTTAATGAATTTACTGGAACAACTGCCATTAATTCAGGGCAATCAGTAACGGTTGGATCAAACGCTGTTGCGGGCTATACAACACAGGTTTCCGCCAACCACGGTTTATTGAATGGTTCTACCTATATTAATGACGCACCTCAGATTGCCGATCTCTCTCAAGGAACAATTGCAAGTATTTGGTCTGCATATACTGGTCTTGGTGTTTGTGCTGAGGGGACCGATGCAAACACAACCATGTATGGCAGTACACCCTATTATTATCACGCCATTGCAAATGGTGCTTCAAGCGTCACTAAGACCTTGGCTTCTAAGAATGGACCTGCTTCAGATGTCAAGACAACGATTAATTATAAAATTAATGTTGATCCAGCCATGGCGGCTGGCTTGTATACAAACACTGTAAATTATACGGTTACGCCTAAATATTAGAATAAATAAGTAAAATTTAGTGAGTTGTTTGACATTGTTCTACTATCTTGTAAACTAAGTTATAGATTAGAAAAAAGGTTATTAATGTTTAAGAGAGTTGGAATTTGTTTCGCAATAACGACACTGGTAATACTTAGTTTTCTAGTTTTTCCTTATGCTAAAGCTGCAAATGAAACAAGTATTTCAATATCGCCCTTAATTTTTGATTTATCTGCCAATCCAGGAGATACCGTTACAAACGAGCTATTGATTAGAAATAGCGGGGCAGAGCCTACAGTAGTGAGCGTGGAAGCCCTGGACTTTGTGGCATCTGGAGAGGAGGGTGAAATAAATTTAACAGACAGTCAGTCTACTTATTCACTGGCTTCATGGATCGAACTAGACTCGAATCAGTTTACATTAAAGGGTGGCGAACAAACCAAAGTAAAGTTTTCTATTCGTGTCCCTTTTAATGCCGAACCCGGTGGTCATTATGCGTCTGTTTATGTCCATTTGAGTCCAACTCTCGAAAATGCGAGTAGCGGCTCGGGTGTGGGACAAAAGATTGGTTCCTTAATCTTAATGAAAGTTGCGGGAACAACTAAGGAGGGCGCAGAGGCTGAAACCTTTAAAACCACAAAATCGGTCTACGAAAATGGGCCAGTTAACTTTAATATTAGAATAAAAAATACGGGCTCAGTTCATGTAAAGCCTAAGGGGATAATTGCTATTACTGATATTTTTGGGAAAAAAGTGGCAGACGTTGCCGTTGAACAAAAAAATATCTTACCGGGGGCCGTTCGACACACGACGGCAACCTGGGAAAAGACGCCTAAGTTTGGTAAATATACTGCCACCTTGTTGTCTTATTATGGGAGTGACAATAAACTGCTCACGACCGCTACAACTTTTTGGATTATTCCGTGGAAAACATTTGCAGTCATCGCAGCTGTAATCATTTTGTTGATTGTTCTGATTTGGCTGGGAAGAGGGCGATTGAAAAATGCAGGTAAAGCTCTTTTGAATAAAAAATAAGGAGTTATTTGATGTCTAGACTCTACAAAATTATATTGGGAGTAATTCTTTTTATAACACCAGCAATAAGTTTTGCTGAATTTCCTCCTCAATATTATGGCGTATCTGTTTCAGGCAGAATTAATGACACCGTAATCACATTATCGGGTTTTTCGTCACCGAATGCTCTTATAACTATTTTAGAAGATTCGGCGGTAGTCGCCACTTTTTCTGCAAATTTGGCCGGTGATTTCAGTCGAACACTAACAGCTAGAGTTTCTGGGCCGCATACGTATGGTTTATTCGCCCAAGACACTGATGGCCGAACAACCTCAACTTATAGTTTTATTTTAAATCTGACTCCGAGTGTCGAAACAATTGTAAATGACATCTTTTTGCCAACCACGATTGAAGTCACTGTCGGTCAAAAAGTAAATATTTTTGGTAAAGGCACTCCTAACTCTCAGGTTACAATTTTTGTCCATTCTACTCCATTTATTGAAACGACCTCCACTGATAGTGATGGGAATTGGAATAAACAAATTAGTACTCCGATAGGTCTGTCTCTTATACACATCTGACGCTGCCGACGAATAGAGAGGTG
>CAZQGP010000050.1:0-3267 GCA_964593075.1 uncultured Candidatus Saccharibacteria bacterium | reverse complement strand
GTGGGCTCGGAGATGTGTATAAGAGACAGGCATATTTATTTCTTTCCGTACCACCTAAGTGGCTTAAACTAATATTTTTTTCAACCCAGCGTATAGAACGTCGAAAAAATTTATTAATTTCGGAAATCTATAAAACAAGTTTGATTTAGTTAATTTTAGCATTATTCTGATTAGTTGTCAATATTAACTCTAACCGACCAACCGAATAATAGTTTATAATTTTATTTTAAATTGAAAAGGCGGGAGAGAGTCCTAATAAATCGGACTCCTCCCGCCTATATGAGTTAAATTATGGAAGGTTATTTAACAAACCACAAAGCCACTTTTAGCCTTCTCGACTGTCGGGTTAATATCGAAAAGTTGATTAAGAGCGGTGACTTCAAAGACGTGAAGCAGATGTTTGTCTGTGATCACCAGCTTGAGGCTTCCGCCCTGGGAGCTGAGTCGCCTTAAAATGCTGACAAGCACCCCCAGGCCAGTTGAATCAATGAAGTTAACGTCTGAAAGATGTATTATAACTTGTTTTTGCCTACCCCAGCTTCCTTCATCGACGATTCTTCTAAAATCTGAGGCACTATAGACATCTATTTCGCCCGTAACAACAAAAACCAACACGCTCTCTTGTTTCTCTTGTTTAACAACAAGAGAAGTAGGGGGGATCCCCATATCACTCACCTCACTAGTCAGAAATCGATAGAGACTTATTTAGGATAGACCGAACCCATAGAACTCATTATCTGGCCGGTCAAGCTTGTTTATCTCCCCTAGATCTCCGAATTCTCCTGTCGCTTCAAGAAAGTTTCTAACGTTATATTCCCTCTTAAGCACCTCCGCGACGGCTTCTTGAATCTTTTTTGGACTTGGTTTCTCTCCGCACAAGAGACCATAATCACGACAAAATTCGTTGTCGTTAGCATCTTCAATTCCGTCTCGAACCGGAGACTCATGACACCTACTAATTTTTTCGCTTAGAAATTCCGTGTCAAATTCTTTTTCTATATAATTCAAAGAGGCGATAATAACCAAATCGACACAATCGGTTGGTAAATGAAACCTTCGAAACCAACTCCGAATCAATGACTCCACGTAGATTTTGATATATACTCCAACATTTTCAGGCTGTTTACTACCGAAATATTTTGACACCTAGCAGCCCTCCATTGCTTGGTTATTTTCAGTCACAGACATTATAGCCAAACAAAATGAATTTGGGAAGATATTTATGCACTATTTAAGCTATTGCTTGTTAATATTATTGACTTTTTGTCTTAATAAAAGTAATATCCTTTACCATATTGTCATAAGCCATTTGTTCTTTAAATATCAACGCGAAGGAGGATTTGTTCTTTGTTTTCAAAATGAGTGAAAGGAAGAGAATTGAACCATCATCGCAGAAGAAATGACCCACTCAACATCATCTCCACCATTAGTTGGTGGATTGTATTGGGTACGCTCGCCGGTTTTCTTCTTTATATGGTTGTTGACACTCGAATCCAAAATAATCAAGCTGAAGCATGGGTTGATCAGCAAACACTAATCGCCTATACCATTCAACCCGGAGATAGCTGGAGCAGTATCTTTAAAGGAGCACCTGAATACATCGGCACTGGCTCACTTGCAAGCGCTTTGATGGACGTCAGTCAAAACAGGGGGTATGTGGCGTGGACCGGTTGGTTCCACCACACATTGATCACCGGTGCCAGCATGATGGTACCAGAGTCCTTCGCCAAGAGAAAAACAACCGTGACCCAGTAAGTATTATTTACAGCCCAGAAAAGAGGTTTTTAGACTCTCGACTGGGCTGTTTTCTTAGTGACCTATATTTATAAAATTAGTATTTACAATTTATCCTATTTCTGTTTTAATGCTCTATAAAGTAGCTCTTTACACAACCGAACAAGGGGTCAGTATGCTTGAGTATATTCTTCCCGCACTGTTTTTTTGTGTATGCAGTGGTTATTTAGTAAAAACAGTATGTCTTGATCGAAGATGGCTTGATCAAGGTCAATGGGCTATAGTTGTCGCTATATTTCTTGGAATTAGCTTCTTTACATACGGTTTTAAGAATTTATTTGGCCAAGCCTGGAAAGAAGTTGCAGATTATGGATCTATTTCAACTGGCATCTCACATCGCACTTCTATAATACTATATGTCGCGATGTTTTTTACTGCGTTATTAAGTATTTTTTATCTCCACCAAATAGCACAATCACGACGCCATTCTAATCGACCCCCGTCGGAGTAATCCGACTGGGGTCTTCTTCTTTTATCCTTAGTTAAATTTGAACGTCTTAAGTAATAGATTATAGGCTTCAGAATAATCGCTCGCAAGTGAAGCTCCCTGATCGACTGGATAGATAATAGCAACTTTATACGCTTTACCTCCGCCTGTAAATTCAGCAGTAACTAATTTATTTTTTTCTACTCCGGCATTGATTGATTTATCCGTACTATATGTAATCTTTGCATCGACACAGCCGACCTTTTTGGTCTGGGTTGATTCAACTTCAAAACCAGGGATACTCGTACTTGCCATATCCCCACTATAGATGCTAAGTTTGACGGTTGGTGATTCAAATAGCATCTTTTCGCTAGTACTACTACTACTTTTTATCCAATCATTGGGAAGATTAAGTGCGTAGCTATAATTCGGATTAGTAATCGCTTGCCAACCTTCAACCTCTTGTTTCTCGCCTTCAGTCAAAGTGATCGGACAATTATCACTCGTGAGTAAGTCACGATATTTCTGTGAAATAATTAAACTAGTTAATTTCTTTTCTGATGTGATTGTGCTGTTATAACTATTGCAAACTTCTTGACTGGTAAAGTAGTAAAATACACCAAATATAATTAATGCAACAATGACTCCGCTTAACATACCTAACCCAAATATGGCTGGACGAAAGGCTTTTTTTGTAGATATGGTTTTTTCTTTATCGGTTGCTTGGCTGTTTCCCTCTTCTGTGTCTCCTTCTTCGGCCTCTTCTTCTTTTTCCACACTTAAGGATTCTCCTTCTTCGGCCTCTTCAAATTTTTCAGTAAAAATAGCCTCTTTTTTGTCTTCAGCTAAAGGCTCTTCATCAAAGACTTCTTTCGCAATTGCAAGATCAACTTCCCCACTTTCGTCTTTCGATACTCTCGTTTTCTTTGACTCGCTTATTTTACTCTCTTTATTAACGCTTTTTTTAGCCATAAACCCTCCTAATTTCTACTTATTTAGATATAGCCAATGCCAATTTGTATTAAATATAACAACAGGTATGCAAC
>CAZQGP010000049.1:0-4167 GCA_964593075.1 uncultured Candidatus Saccharibacteria bacterium | reverse complement strand
ATCAAGGACAATAAAGGGATTGCCTTCATCTTCAAATGTCGTGCCAGTTTTTAAATCATTAATTGAATACATGATTTTCCTTTAGAAAAGATTATATATTTGTAATGAATTGTTTTGTCGCTAAACAACCATTTCGCATTCTATCCCTTATATATTATCGATTTACGAATGGCAATAAAGCCATAATTCTTGCGCGTTTAATCGCTTGTGAAACTGACCTTTGGTGTCTTGGACAATTACCGCTTCTTTTCCTTTGATCAATCTTGCCAATACTATTGACGTATTTCTGAAGCATCTTTACGTCTTTGTAATCTATTTCTTCAATTCTTTGTTCACAAAAACGACAAGTTTTTTTGCTAACAAATTGTGGCTGTTGTTGCCTTTGGTATGCCATATATTCTTCTCCTTACAATTTCAACTGATTAATTCTTTAAAACGGGATATCATCGATACTAATTTCTTCTTCTTTGGCTGGAGTTTCTTCTGGCGCTGGTTCGTCGACTCCTTCAGTTGGGCTAGTCGGTACTTCTGTATGATCTCCTTTTGCTCCAATCAATGAGATGTCGGCAGCAATTACTTCTGTTTTATTTCTTTTAGCGCCATCCTGTCCTTCCCAAGATCGATTTTGCAATCGACCCATAACGTGAACTCCTTGTCCCTTTTTGCCATATTGACTAATGATTTCAGCTAATTTACCCCAAGCTACAACATCAAAAAAATCGACGGCACTTTGTTTTTCACCGCTTGCGTCTTTGAAGAATCGGTTAACCGCTAAACCAAAAGATGAGACCGCTTTGCCATTGGGCGTGTATCGTAGCTCTGCGTCTCGTGTCATATTGCCCATTAAAATAACCAGATTTACACTTTTCATTTATACTCTCCTCTCCCTCATTTTTGAGGTGTTAAGCTTAAAAAAATATACAAGTTACTTTCAACTTATTTTAGTAATTCATCGAGTTTTTCGTCTAATTTCTTTAATCTCGCCTTTTCGTCTTCAGGCTTTGCTTCCTTTTTTGGTTTTTCAGTCTTTTTTATCGTTGTTTTAGCAAGCTCAATTCTATCTTTTGAGACTGGGGCTTTTACTTTCTTTTCTTTTGATTCTTTTTCCGTCTTCTTGGCTGGTTTTTCTTCAATGGCTTCCAGTTTTTCGTCTAAGACTGTCGAGACAACAGTTTCTTCTTTTGCGGTTTTTTCGGCTTTTTTTGCTTCAATTTCAACTGCTGTCAAACGTGGCTTAACCAGTTTTTTGTTTTCTTTTATCTCAGGTAGAGCAACAATAATCGAACGCATAATTTCTTCGCTTAGGCGCATATTTCGTTCAACTTCTTTAAGCATCAGTGATTCCATTGTGAAATTTACCAAAACGTAAACACCAAAATCATTCTTTGAAATTTTATACGCTAACTTTCTTTTCCCCCAGTCTTCTTGGGACAAAAGAGTTCCATCTGCTTTTTTGATAAAGCCTGCTACTTTATCCATAACTTTTTCAATTGTTCCCTCTAAATCAGGGTGAACGATATACAGTAATTCGTAGCTTTTGAGCATAAAAAAACTCCTTTCTCGCGGATCGCTTTTTTTATAGCGACCCCAATTTTTCATTGGGGGATATAGAGCGATAAGATTAATATTAATTCTTTTGTGTTAATATCCTAACAAAAAACCGTGTAATTGTCAATCTGAAGCTAATGTTATCATAACAAGTAGCTAACACGCTGGATCGCGTTCGGTAGATTTTAGACTAACTAGCGACTTTTTCTTCTCTTTGATACAGCTATCTTCGACTATAATTTTATCTTTCGTAATTGAAATAATATGTTTAGCATCAATCAGCAATTCTTTAACTATGAATTTAATCGATTTCGAGTTCACATAGAGCCGTGAAAGATGAGCTAAGACAAAATCAATAGTGTAGTCACTAACCCTTCCAATGTAAATACCGCCTTCTGTATAAACTTTGCTCTTTATTATTGGAATCTTCTTTTCCATCGCCTCTTTGATCCGAATAATTTCATCGATATCTCCTAAGGTATCGTAGCTAGCGATTAGAATATACTGGTCATTAAACCCCAAAATGTCCTTCTCCGCCAAAGTCTTTAGTTTCCCTTTACCAAAACCTTCTTTTATTATAAATCCTAAAAAATAACCATCAGTAGGACTGATGACCAAATCATAGATAGTCCCAACTAAAGCTCCTTCGTGTCGCAAGATAACTTTGTTTGTTTTCAGTTCCGAGGCTAGCTTTTGCATTAATCTATTATAACTCAAAAATATTTTTACATACCGTAATATCTCTTAGATAGATATTTATCAACAAATACAATTTAACTATTATGCGCCTATATGCTAATAATATAAATATAATAATATTAATTTTTTTTAAGCCAATAGAAGCGATAAATTGTTTTCCGAAAAACCCTTTTGAAAGTAATGTATTTTTTGCCCATACTTGGGAGGAAAAATGCATATTTCTAATTTAGACAATCCAACAATTATCAAGACCTCTAATCTATTACAAGCCAGTCAATTTTGGCATTAGTAGGGGCTGAAATGCCAAATTCTATTTTAAACCCAGTCGCTGATTTTTCTGTGATCGCCGTGTTTGTTAGCCAATTAGGAGTAATTGTGACAGCATAACTATCATTCTCCCGTGGCTCAACAAATTTGATTTGAATATAATTATTGCCAGTATTAATTGGGATGTTTACTCCTTTGCTGTTATCGTTCGTAATTTTCAGTTTTCCCTGTATCTCTAAATCGCCTTTAACAATCAAGTGTCCATCAACGTCAAGGCTGAAGCCAGATAAAATCTGTTCTTGAGTTGGAGTTAGTGTTCCTACTCCTATTGAAACTGATGAATAGTTAGTCTGTAACATTACATCGATTACTCCATCTACGGTTGTTGATTCAAGAGCGAGACCAATAGTTACGGTTGATTCAGGAGTGGCTTTAACGACAGTTCCTGGGTTGGTAGCAGAAGTAGTTAAGAGATCACCAGAAGTAATAGCACCATTTAAGATAGAGACTTTAGTTTGTGTTTTGCCTTCATATTGAACTCTGTATTGATCTGTTTCATTTGTAACCTTTTCAGTTACAACTCCTACAACTGTTTTATCGTTATCAGTATTAGTTCTTATGACATCTCCATTAGATGTAGGGTTAATTGAGACTAGTTCGTTTTGTTCTAAGGTTTGAGTTGAAGTAAAGACTTCTGTATGACTCTTTGTAATTAGAGAGTTAGTGTCTAGAGTAGACGCTTCTAGATTCCCTATTCTAGTTTTTTGAGTATTTAATGAGACTTGTTGTTCCTGAATAGCTTTGACTAGATATGGTGTTACAACATAAGGATCCAGGGCTAAAATATGGTCCCCGTTTGGTAAAGTATCACCACTATCAGTGACCTCACTAGGAAAAACTTGTTGGAACTCTTGAGCGATAAAATTGTAGTAATATTTATCAGTTAAACTTGGGTGGAGTGCCATATATTCATCAGTATATTTAAACTTAACTGGTCTTAATAAACTTAGGGTATCTACTGCATTATCTATTCCAGAAATATCTGTTTTAATACGAGAGTCGGAGTTTGCTACCCAAGAGCCTGAGACTGTTTTTGAAGCATTTCCCTCTACTTCTAGTTTGTTAGTAACTGGAGTTCTGCCAATACCGACGTTACCACCATTAAAATATGAGTTACCATTGGCGGTTATTTTGACTCCGTTAGCCTGTACCCCATTTTGCAGCAAGAAAATAGCCCCTGAGTTAAAAGATTCATCGTCCCCTCCCAAATACCCTAAAGACATCGGGCTTGCGGTATAGTTGTTGCTCCAATGTAAAGCACGATAGCTAGTTGCGCCCCCAGCATTTTGAATTATTTGCAATTTATTGGTTGGTGTCGCTGTCCCTATACCAACATTACCTAAATTATTAATCCTTAAAGCTTCGGTTAAATTTTGAGAAGTATGCGAGCTATCTATTGTTATAACAAAGGTACCTGAAACAGTAAATATGTGCACTGTATATAAACCGTCAGTAGTAACAGTACCTCCTGTAGCACTGTAATCTGTCGAAGTCAAATATCGAATTATTACTACGCCAGAACCCCCAGCACCTCCGTTGGTGTATGATTGCGCTCCCCCACCACCACCTCCTCCAGCTGTCTCTTATACACAT
>CAZQGP010000048.1:0-3795 GCA_964593075.1 uncultured Candidatus Saccharibacteria bacterium | reverse complement strand
GTTTACTAAAATGGGCACGTAAGGTTTCAAAAAAAACTGGTGTCCCATTAAATAATTTATAAAATTAAGACATCTTAATCAAAATTCAGTGTTCATTATTCCTGACATAAACTTCTGCTAAAGTATAAGTTCTGATAACCGACACTAGCTCCAGCCAAGCATAATATTTCTTTTTAGTAGATATTGAATCAAATGGCCCGATACCTGGTGATTATTCCATGACACAATTGGGTGCCGTAATTGTAGATAATAAGTTAAATAAAACATTTAAGATTAATATAAAAACCTATATCAGAAAAGTTTGATCAAAATAGAGTTAATGCTGCCCATTCGATCGATGCTATTAATGCAAAAACAGCAATGCAGAATTTTAAAAACTGGATTAATAATAACGCCCACAAAAATCCGGTTTTTGTATCAGATAATAATGGATACGGCTGGATGTTTGTATGCTATTATTTTTGGCACTTTTTAAACGAAAATCCATTAGGATACAATTCTACGAATATGAACTCTTACTATAAAGGTCTAAAGAAAGATCCGGAAGTTAATATTAAAGAATTGAGATCAAAAGAACTTACTCATGTTGCGCTGGAAGATGCCATTGACAACGCCCGAATATATTTACCCTTTTTAAAATCAATAGAATAATCGCTAACAGTTCAAAATACGTCCACTAAGCCCAGCCAATAATCACGCCAAAAGATAAAATTTATCGCCAAAAGTTTGTTATTATACTTTAAAACTAAATCCCTGCTCAAATGCGTCAAGACATGCATCAACTGCCTCTGGGTCATAGAGTATCCCGCTGTTTTTCGTTATTTCATCCAAAGCCACATCGATTCCCAGAGCAGGCCGATAAGGCCTATCGCTTGATATCGCGTCTACAACATCCGCTATTCCTAAAATTTTTGCCTCAAAAAGAATCTTGTCACCCTTTAGTCCTTCCGGATAGCCGGAGCCGTCTATTCGTTCATGATGCTGAAGAATACCCTGACGGATAGTTTCAGGCAACCCCGAATTATTCAAGGCCAAATATCCCAACTTGGGATGTGCTTTAATTAATTCAAACTCAATTGGTAACAATTTTCCAGGTTTAGATAAAATCTCGCTTGGTATTGCCATTTTTCCAATGTCGTGTATTAATGCAGACATTCTAAGATTTTCAATCTGTTCTTCGACTAATCCTTGACGTTGACCAATTTCTACTGAAAGTTGAGAAACCTTATTCTGATGTCCAGAGGTGTAAGGATCCTTCATCTCTACCATTTGTGAAACAATTGCTGTGATTCCATTTAAGTTTGTCTGTAATTTTTTCTCAGCTACTCTAAGTTTACTAACATCGTGGTAAAACCAGATACTCCCACGATTTATGCCTTCTGTATCGATCATCGGAGCCTTATAATGATCAAAGATCCTGCCATCTATCAGGAGAATATCTTCACGACTACTTTCTTGAATATTATCTTCGATTTGCTTTCCCGTATCCCAATGTTCCTGAGGATTTGACAATCTATTATTAATAAAGTTAATCAGTTCCTCATCGGACATCGTTTTGACTTCATCATTGGAGATATCCCACATATCAATAAGGCGCTGATTGCGTGACAATAATTTTCCGCTTTCATCAAACACGACTATTCCGTCCTGAGATGATTCTAGCGATGCACGGAGAATTGATTTTTCAGCTTCAAGTTCCTTTTCAACTCTCTTGCGTTCAGTGATATCACGCTCTACAAGACTGATAACATTTGGTTTATATTCATAGCCCGAAGATATAATTACATTTGATGGCATTTCGGTTAATTTCGTTGCAGTAAGCCATATACTTTTAATACTTCCGTCTTTAGCCATCCGATGTGTTTCGAATTCAATCGTATCATCGGTAGATGCTAAAAGTGCATCGTAGTACTTTTTTTGTATCGCTAAATCATCTGGAGAAGTAAGTTCACTAATATTCATAGTAAGAGCTTCTTCCCTGGTATAACCGTATATTTTTTCAGCACCATCATTCCATTCTTGGAATCTGCCGTCGAAATCATGAACGATAATTGCATCTCTAGAGTTGTGTAATATTGCCTCAAAACGACCGAGTATTTGTAGATATTTACCATCAAGGGAAGCGGTTGCTTGTTTTTCCTCAGGCTCTTTATCGTGCATATTCATACCTTATATTATATGCTAACCCATTTATTTTGACACATAAAGCCATAATTATCAAGAGAGAGTTGAGTATTTGATTAGAGCTACTTGTGCTCAGACAAGTATTTGCGTAACAGAGATTCACATACTTATGACAGTGTGGTGAACACTAAAATTGCATGTGATCTAAGAGCCAGTGATTTCAGCAATGTTCCTATTCCTGAATACAGTTTTTATATCAATTGTTGCAAAAGTTCGAAATACATCCACTAACCTCAGCCAACTGCTATTTAATAGAAAAGGTTCGAATTATACAGAGTAATCCACATTATTTGTAAATTTGGAGTAAACTATCCATGATGAGCAAGCAGCAGGCTATACGTAAAGTGGATAAAGCTAATTGGATTATTGCATCTGCAATTTTGATGATAATCGTAGTGATTGGGGGGTTATTTGTTTATTTTAGTTCATCAAAAACCCCAGCTATGATTGAAGTATCCGAAAATCAACAAAATGTAGAAATAAAAAATGGACAAGAATTTACCATCACCTTGGGCTCTAATCCATCAACTGGATATAGTTGGTCTATTGATGATACATATGATAGAAATATTATTTCGAAGATTAGCAACGAATTCATAGCTTCAAATACGAAAAGGATAGGAGCCCCAGGTCATGAGCTCTGGATATTTAAAGGAACTGGAACAGGAAGCACAAAACTTAACTTTACATACGCTCGTCAAAGAGTTGACAAAACTAGTCAATTAAATTTCAAATCTTTTAATGTCGTCATTAAATAGCAACTAGCGTCTATACATAGAGCACTTCTCTTATTTTAATAGTTTATTTTTTGCGAGGTTAAATTCACTTTGAGAAATTATGCCCTTTTCTTTAAGATTGGATAATTTTTCTAACTCATCTGCGGTACTATTAACTGCTGCCGGAAGGCGAGTATTAGATTTATCAAGCCTTTTATCCTCTTTGGGCTCCTGTATCGCGTTCAAATCGTTACCTGCCGTTGTAGATTTTGCTGGGCCTTTGTTTCTACCTATTGAATTAATTGCACCAATCATAATAAATAACACAACCATAAAACCAGCGACAAAATATATCGAATTCCAATTAGTACTATTCTTTCTTGGGATACACTTTTTCTGATATACTTTGCCATTGTTACTTACTTCGGCGCACCACTCATTTCCAGAATAATAGACTTGTGTAGAAACTTTAAGTTCACCTTCACCAATACTTGCCGTACATTCATTATCGGTTTCTCTTACAATAGTATAAGTTATACCCCTAAAGTAATTGCATATGTCATGAGGGTTATTGTAATTAGCCAATGCTCCAGAAGCATCCTCCGCCATAGCCAAACTTGGCGTTAGTAAAGTAATCGAAACTAACACAATAAACACAAAGAGAGCTAATTTTCTTTTCATAATTACAACTCTACTACTTTATTTGGTTGAATGAAATAAGTAACATCTTAGGCCACCATTTCCAGCCATGCTCGGGTATTATTAATTTATTACAATCTATAAATGAATAAGAAGTCACTCATCATTATTGGATTTGTGATATTTTGGTTTTAGTAATGCTGATTATATTTGTTGTTGCAAAATAAGTTGTGGCAGAGTTGACAATTATAAATAA
>CAZQGP010000047.1:0-3259 GCA_964593075.1 uncultured Candidatus Saccharibacteria bacterium | reverse complement strand
TAGCAATTTCATTGCAATTGCTCTCGCTTTAGGTAGGTTAGGGTTGGTAGAATAGGCCATAGCAGGTCTCCTTGTTGTTTAGTTAGTACTTACAGTTTAGGATGCCTGCTTTTATGTTGCAAAGGTTGTGAGTTATTACGTTAGGATTGACTTATCAATCGTTGTATGGTAAAATACTAATGATAGTAAACCATAAAAAACTAAAAAATGACAGAACAAGACGACCAAACAATTCAAAACCCAAATCGTCTGGTGCCGATAAAGCCAGGAACCGAAGATAAACATCGGCTTGCTAGGCAGGCCCTACTTGGCATGGAAATGTCAGCAGAACACTTTTATGGCGATAGTGCGAGACATAAAGATAGACCGATTATTAACGGTGCGACCGAAGCTACAATTGAGGACGGCATGATTAGAAGCGACGAGGAAGTTCTGAAAGACACCCTAGAAAGGATGCGCAGTCTCGAAACAATTCGAACACGCTCTCTGATTGATATGAAGATGTCTGATTCCGAATCCGTGAGCTTTACGGCTTTCGAACATTACACACCAAAAGTCGCACCAACTAGCGAAGTAGCCACTATCCCTACCTATTTGTCCGAGATAATGGACGATTCACAGGGTGGCTTTGACACCTATGAAAAAACCATTGAGCAAGAAGGTTGGCAAGCTGAACTATTCGGCATACTTGAAGATTATTTAAACCATGATCCTAGTGGCAAAAAATTAATTGAAGATTTGGGGGTTCGCTCACTTAAGCATTTAACTCCTGAACAAGCGGTCAAATTGAGCGCGGCGTTCGTGCAAGGAGTGTCAAAATATTCTACCGATGACATGGGCAAACGCGCAGATCAATCGACAACCATGGAGCTGCTGCGCGAAGGAATAGCAAAATGTCACGACCCTGAATGGGCTGGCAACGGGGTATGCAGAAATGTGGCGTCTAACGTAAAAGCAGTTTTCGAGGCTATAAAAAGTATGCAGGCTGAACTGAGCATGCTTGGCAATACCTATTGTGTATATTGCACAGGCAAGGACGGGGAAGGTTATGCCGACTCGCGCCCAAACCCGCACGAATATCACGAATCAAGAAGTGGACACGCCTGGGACACCTTTGTGACAGTTAATCCCGAAGGTTCGTCTGTCATGACTATTATCGATACTACCTGGGCGATTGAGGTTGGGCAAGAATCTGCTATTGATAGCCTAGATCGTACTGAGGTACGCGCTGTCGCTCAAGTAATAGAATTATTTAAAAAAAGCGAATCAAAAGCCGATGCGTTCGTAGATCTAACAAGATATATAGACAAACTTGTACACCATAGCCACCTTGTTAATAAAGCAAACTACCCCAAGGGTCGTGAAGCCATTCGTGAATATGCAACATTCGAGTATCTGAAAGTCGTTTCACAAATGCCCGAAATACCCGATAGCTTATCCGGGATTGGTTCGATTATGGGCTGCGCTTACCAGATGAAGGGGAGGCTTGAACCAGTGGAAATCATTGCTCTGTTCAAACTCGATAAAGCAAGAGATTCAATTGATCAAGAAAGGCTTAAGTCGATTATCGTGGGTTACGATGGAAAACGGGAAGTCCCCTTACCGGCCTGGAAGACCGCTGAAAACCTCACGTTTGGCGACGATGAGCTGCAAGAACTAGCATATGAGGCTGTTGGGCAAGAGCGCGTTCTGTCGCACGCTGAAAACAGTGGCGAATTCCGCGCTAGATTGCGTGATCTCCGTCCGGAAGATTTGCCAGTTTTTGATGCGGAATCAAGACCGGCTGATGCGGCGGAACTTGGATATTTTGCAGAGATAAATTACATTCAAGAAAAATCTCCAAAGAGAATTATGAAGATATTTCACGACAGATTAAAAAAACTAGCTGGTGATCCTGCGATTTACGAGGCAATTGTCCACGGTCGAGACGATTATGACATCGCGAGAAGTTTTAAGGACATAGCACATTTACTAAAAACAGCAAAACAAAGCACGGAAGAAACGATTTAGATAGTGTGGGCCGAGGAGGGTAGATATCGCCAATTTGCTCGCCTCTTCGGAGATTCGGCGTAGCGGAAAAAGGAAGCGAAAGTTTATTTTCGACCCTTTTTGAGCGGAGGAGCGAAACGAAGTGGAGCGATACTCCCGCATTTTTGTGGTAACCCACAAAAATCAGCGCGGAGTTCGAATCTCCCCTCACCGTAGGTAATAAAATAACCCGACCTCCTGGTCGGGATATTTTATTATTTGGCGGAGGAGGGGAGATTTGAACTCCCGCTCCAGGTTTCCCCAGACTAACGATTTAGCAAACCGTCCCCTTCAGCCACTTGGGTACTCCTCCGTGTATTGTAGAATTACGTCATCCACGTAACTCGACACCTAATTTCTCGGGTTAGAACCAGTTAATTATACCATAGTAAAGAGACAAAGAGATAGGTTCTTCCCCTGATATTTGCCGTCAAATTTAAATCAAGTCGTACTTGTGCTTATTATTCTTGGGCGTCAGAATCTTTTTCTTTTGCTTTGGCATCTAGCGTCTCTTGAATCTTTTCAAGTATCATATCCAAAGGACTGCTAGCTTTCAATAAGTAATATGATGGCAACGCTTCAGTAATTTGCATTATTTGAGTGTTATCCGTGTCATAATTTGATAAAATAATCACCGAAGCTTTTTCGCCCCATTTATCTTGGCGTAACTTCAGCATCATAGTCATCCCATCCATTACAGGCATCCTCACATCAAGCAATATAACATCTGGATGTTGGTTCAAGGCAATTTCCAAACCTTGCACGCCATTTTTAGCCTCTAAAACCGTAAACTCCCTTTTTATAAGGTAGTCATGAAGAGCTTTCCTTTGAGTTTCTTCATCATCAACAATTAATATACTTGACATTTTTTTACCCCAATCTTTTCTTGACTAAGTTAACAACATCCTCGATTTTCCAATCAGATTTTATTATATAATCTTTTACCTTTGTGGCTATTTTTGTGGACCCTTCTGCAGGATCTGACAAATTTGTTAATAATATTACCTTTGCGTGTTTTCCCCATGGGTCTTGACGTAATTTCTCTAACATCGTTAGGCCGTCCATAATAGGCATAATAATATCTAAAAGTATAATATCAGGTTTATTTTTTAAGGCCGAAATTAGCCCCTGTTCACCGTTTTCGGCAACATTGACTTCAAAGTCTGCTCGAATAAAAACATCCACCAATGGCGGTATCGATGACGGCTCGTCATCACCCATTAGAATATTT
>CAZQGP010000046.1:0-2877 GCA_964593075.1 uncultured Candidatus Saccharibacteria bacterium | reverse complement strand
ATGGCCGGCGTTTTGAAAAAAGGCGAAAAGGATTTGGAGCATATCGAAAGTGAATTAAATAAGGAATTAAAGAAAGAACATATAGATATTGTAAAAATTGACAAAAGAGTCAAAAGATTATCAAGTTTGTACAAAAAGCTTCAACGCCTAAATATGGACTTGGAACAGGTACATGACTTAATTGCCCTGCGTATCATTGTTAAGGATATTCAGGATTGTTATGCGGTTCTTGGAATTATTCACAAATTATGGCCACCATTGCCCGGTAAAATCAAAGACTACATTGCCTTGCCTAAACCAAACGGTTATAGAAGTTTGCATACGACTGCTTTCTGTAATGACAGACCAACGGAATTTCAGGTAAGGACTGAGGAAATGCACCGAGAAAACGAGTATGGAATTGCTGCTCACTGGGCATATTCTGAGGGTAAGAAAACCGATAAATACAAAGAAAAGAAAGCAATTTTTGCCGATATAAAAGAATTAAAGTGGATTAATCAGCTTAAGAATTGGCAGACAGAAAATCCGGGGAGTGAGGATTTCTTAAAATCACTGAAAATTGAGTTCTTTCAGGATAGGATTTTTGCAATTACACCCAAGGGTGAAGTTATTGATTTGCCAGTTGGTGCAACTCCGATAGATTTTGCCTATTCGATCCACTCCGATATTGGTAACTCTTGTATTGGTGCAAGAGTAAATGACAAAATCGTTCCCTTGGATTATCAATTGTTATCGGGTGATGTAGTTGAGATATTTACCCAAAAGAATCGCAAACCGACAAGCCAGTGGTTGGGATATGTAAAGACAGAGCGAGCCAAAAACCGGATTAGGGCATCTATTAGAGAAAAAGATCATATGATAATCCCCAAAAACACAGAATTTAAAATAACTTCTGAAGATAAGGTCGGACTATTAAAAGACGTGACAGGGGTGTTTTCGCATCTAAAAATCAATATCAATACTGCCGCAACGCACGACTTGAAGGGTTCGAAATATACTTTGATTAAAATATCGGCTGCGACAAGCGATAAAGATAAGATAGATAAGATTATTTTGCGTCTGAAAAAGGTCCCGGCAATTAAACAAATTGAGTATTCAACCGACAAGAGTAACAAAAAACTAGCTTAGTTTAAGATTTATTATTTTTTAAGATACTTATAGTGTCAAAAGTGTTTCGTATCACATTAATGTGATATTAATTTGTTTTGTTAAGGGTAGGGGGACTACTTGCGAAGCGTCCCTCTCCTTTTACTAATTAAAGATTGCTTCGCTCCGCTCGCAATGGCAGTGTGAGAGATGTTCGCAATGACAAATAAGGTACAACTTCTCGCTGCGCCCTGTACCATACGGTGCAGGACTTTGCTCGAAGAGTAAAAGAGAGGACGTCTTAGATAACCTCTAAAGATATTGTTCGAACGTAAGTGAGAACTACCAACTCGTCATTGCGAGCGACCGGAGGGAGCGCGGCAATCCATTGCTAACTAGAGATTGCTTCGTCGCTATGGCTCCTCGCAATGACGATATGAAAGTTAATCGCCGACCAGATGATGGTCGGCGAGTTAGGGTATAAGTCCTTGAGCTTTTAGCTCGTTTAGTTTGGCCCTAATGATTTTTGCAAGGCGCGAGGCAGATTTGCCGCCGTCTTCTAGACTATAGCTCCTCTTAGACTTGATGTTTTTGGGATTTTTGCCATTAATTGACGACTTATCACTTTGATCGCACCGGACTGAAGCATTGTACTTTTTCAGTTTTTTGAAAGCATTAGATTCAATCTGATGAACCCTTGCTCGACTGATATCCAAAACTTTGCCGGCTTCCTCAAAAGACATACCGCCGTTGGTGTATCGAAGAATAAGTACTTCCCGTTCACTTGGTTTCAGAACCTCACACCAAAGGATTTTTAACACGTCTTCTCTTATATCGTAGCTCTCAACTTCCAAAAGGTCCCAAGGTGTAGGATTCATAATGAGATCATACATATCAACATCAGGATCCTCTAACCCTTTAGGGCAATCTAGAGAAAGCACCTCGAGAATATGAAGATTTTTGTCGATTTGCTGGACAACATCCTCGCTTACATCAAGCCACAAAGCCAATTCCTGATGTGTTGGTTCGTGAGAGTATTGATTTCGATAAGCATCGATCGCTTGTTGATACCAATACAACGCCTCATGTCCATGAACGGGCAACCTGATAACGTTACGGGTATTGTCCAGATAGCGCCTCAACAAATGGTAGATACTGGGCGTCAAGTAGGTCGACAAGGTATAACCCTTGGTTGGATCATACCTAGATATAGCAATAAGGAGCGCATTGTAACCTACGCCTATAAGATCTAGTCTTTGCTCTTCGTCACAATCTAGAAATCTTTTGTTTATGATACTTTGCACCAAGCGCATATTAGCATGCGCTAGTCTCCTTAAAGCTGACTTATCACTTCGATTGGCTAGATAGTCTTTCAGGGCTGCAATCCTATCAATCTTGTCCGAATCTTTGATGATTCCGACAATTGAATCGGGAAGCTCTTCACTATTTAAATAAGTAGACAATGCTTTCCTCCTTCTGTTTAAGGTACGAATGATGATACAAGTTTATAGTAAACTAACCCAGCTATCAATGCTGGTAGACAAGGCCGCCAGAATAGTTTTCATCGGCTGCCACCGTAAAAGTTTTGAGATCGGTATATCCCAATGGATATGGTTTATCATTATTGGGTCTTCCGTCACCCTCGATTAAATCTTTAGGAATTATATAAAAATCATTTTGAGGATCTTCAAATTTTACGCCCTTAGCAAGAGCCACATTGGCTGCATCGAGCTCCGATTCACTAAATGATCTGGTCTGTCCGTTTAATTCTGAATCCTTTTTGGTCGAGGA
>CAZQGP010000045.1:0-8808 GCA_964593075.1 uncultured Candidatus Saccharibacteria bacterium | reverse complement strand
AGCCCTCAATGTAGTGATAAACGAAGGTTCCTAATGTCAGTAAAGACAAAACTGCACCACCAGCGGCGATTAATCCGTTTCGTAATTGATCTTTTTCCTCAAGCTCAGTCATATGCATATTATAACATCTAAAAAAATATTCTTACCAGCGTTGATTTATTAAATTAAAAGTTTTTATACATAAAAAACAGCTCTGTGCTTCTAACTCTAGCCTTATAATGCTATAAATATTTCAGAATGAATAACACAGCCCCCCGTTTAAGGAAAAATTATTTAAAGATAACTTTGTTACTTGTTGTTTCAGTTATATTTATATTAGCGATTTTTAATTTTGGATTTAACGAAAATTTTTCAAAGCAAACCCTTGTTGATTTATTGAATCAAACAAAAGATTTTACAAATAGTCATATGCTAATTTCATGGCTACTATTTATTAGCGCATATATAATCGTGGCCGCTTTCTTTACTCCCGGCATGTGGCTAATGAATGTAGTCGCCGGCTATTTATATGGTTTAGTCGCTGGGTTAATAGGGGTTAATCTTGGGGCAATAATCGGAAGTGTGGCTATGTTTTTGATTGCAAAACGTTTTCTTAGTTTGTATGTTGTTGAACATTACGGGGAAAAATTCAAAAAATTTGCCAAAATGTATAAAAAAAATGGGGCTAACTTTTTATTATTTCTTAGATTATTACCCGGGTTTTCGGCACTTTTAATTAATATTTTTGCTGGAGCAACAAAATCGAAGCTAAAAACTTTTATTTGGACGACTTCCCTTGGGCTGCTTCCTGCTGAACTGGTTTTTGTTTATGCTGGGCGTCAGGGCAGATTAGTCAATTCTGCGGAGAGTATATTAACGCCAGAAATAATCGTAGTCTTCATTTTGCTGGGATTATTTTCACTCATACCTATATTAATAAAAAGAAATAGGGGCGATTATGAGAATATTTAAAAATAAGGCTTTAAATAACCTTTGAGAATAACCTACAAATAGAATTTCTAAAGTTTTTGAGTCTACCAATTTGTTTTAGTTCACTTAAGGTTATTTGACGACAATTTTTTAAATCATTTTCATAAATATGATCATTTTTTTTGGTTAACTCTTGGTCAAAAACCAATAAGGTTTGCTCGTCGTGCAAAGAAAAGCTGCGATAATCTAGGTTAGTTGTGCCCATTGAGAAGAATAATTTATCAAAAGTAGCCATTTTTGCATGCATAAAACCCTTTTCGTATAAATAAATCTTTACTCCAGCCTCGAGTAGTTCCTTAAAATACGAAAAGGCGGCGTACCACGGGATTTTTTTGTCTGGAAGTCCAGTAATCATAAGACGGACATCCGCTCCGCTCTGTGCAGCAGACTTTATAGATTCGTTTAGGTGTGGGTTGGGAACAAAGTATGGAGATTGAAGCCAAACCCTTTCTTTTGCATTTGTGATAGCTAATGAATAAATATCGACAATTGCCTCTTTAGCTCCATCAACACTAGAAAATATCGTTTGGATAAATACTTCGTTGGTTTTATTTAAAATATTTGAGGCGAAATATTTATCATTGAACATGTTGATCTTTTTGCGTTCATATAAACGGATGGCGAATAAAGCCAAAAGAACCAAAACAACCGATCCTTCAACTCTGATAGCGTCATCTCTCCAGGTTGGGAATCTTTTTCCGCCATCGATATACTCTTGTCCCATATTAATGCCACCCGTATAGGCAACCTGGCCGTCGATAATGGCGACTTTCCGATGATTACGATAATTTAACATATTTAGATTTGTTACATCAGCTGCGACTATTGCTCCAAGTTTTTTTAATTTCTTTAGTTCTGCTTTTGAAAAAAATAAAGAACCAATAAAATCGTACATAATATAAACTTCAATGCCGTCATCTAATTTTCTGGATAAAATATCAAATATCTCTCCCGTTAATTTGTCTCTCTCCCAAATAAAATATTGTAGAACTATGTATTTTTTGGCGGTATTTAAATCCTCTTTTAAGAGCTTGAACTTTTCTTTGCCGCTCGGTAAGATAGCCACTTTTGTGGCCGTTGATAGCGTTTCTCCGCACCGGGTTGTGCTTAATTTTGAAACCTTTTCAATTATGGATCCCTTTTCTTTGTCTAAAAAAGTTTTTTTGTCTTTAGGGTATTTCTTCCCAAATGATAGAAATGTTTTTGATAGCTCTTTTTGTCCAGCTAGGAGGAATTTTCGTCTTCGACTGGATTTGTACCAGTCTCTGCCGAAAAAGTAATATAGAGGTAATCCTAGTCCTGGAACAAAGAATATAATGAGTATCCAGGCCAAAGTAGTCTCTGAATCTCTGTTATCAGAAATTAGTAATATAATGGCGACTATCGTTAGTATCGCATAAATTAAAGCTAGTATAGATGTTATATTCATAAGGTAATTATTGGCACGTGAAGGTGATAAGTCAACGAATTAATCATGGGGAATATATTTTAAGGGAAAAACTATTATGAAAATGGTACAAAACAGTTATTTTGCCTCACTTGATTTTAGATAGCCTTCTTCCTTTAAAGCATTATAAGTTACTTTAATCATGGCGGCGGCTGGTATGGCAAGAAGTGCCCCGAGCATTCCAAAAACGGCAGCGCCGATTAAGATCGAGGCCAAAACACTCAAAGGGGAGATGCTAACAGTTTTATGCTGGATTAATGGCACAATAACATTGTCTTCGACTAATTGATAAATCAGGACATAGATTAAAAGTACAACTGCAACTTGTGGCATGCCAATTAACAGACAAAAACCAATTATAAACGCATAACCAAGAGTGGCACCGATCAGTGGGATTAAGTCAAAAAATAACATGCTCGTTGCTAAGGCGAGTGGGTATGGTACTTTCAGTAAAACCAGCGGAATGAAAGTAAATACAGCCACAATAAAAGCAATGATTAATGTTCCCCCGAAATATTTGGGGACTATGTCAGTTAACGCTACGCTTAATTTGTTAAACAAGCCCTGGTGTTTTTTTGGTATGTAGCTAATCACATTATCAACAACTCTTTGTGGGTTAATAAGCATAAACACGGCTAGCATGGTGATAGTAATGGCTGCCCATAACACATTGGCTAGAGATAGAGTGAGATTAAAGGCGATTGAACCAAGATTGGAAATAGTTTCCTTGTACGGCTCAGGAACCTTCCCAGCCTGATTAATAAAATCAGAGACTATATTACTGCTTTTTAAGCCTTCGAGTTGTTTTGTAAAATCAACACCAAGCGAACCAAACTGTTGCGTTAATGGCTGGAGAGTTACAACTACAGCGAAAATAAGAATTCCAATAATGATTACTACCGTTAATAATATAGCTGATATTCGGTTTTTTTTTGGCATAAACTTTTGTATCCAGCCGACTAACGGATTTAACAACAAAGCAATCAGAAAGGCTGCCACAATCCAAGTCAATGGAGTAGCAGCTGCATAAACAAAAAGTAAGAATAACAAAAATAGTGTAACGGCACCAAGTATTTTGAAAATAGTTGTTGTAGTAATTTCCATGTTACTTTTTATAACATAATTAACAATAATTGTAAATAATAATTTTGCATTTTACCTTTCTAGCCTTTAAAGATATAAATATATTTATACAAAGAAATTTTTGGAGTATAGTAATAATATTATTAATTAATAAATAAAGGATTTAGTGGATAAAACACTTTTACAAGTTCTACCCCTCGCGATTGGTGCAACAATCAGCCCCACAGGCCTTTTATTTGTCATGATGATCTTAAGTGGCAAGGATAATCCAAAAAAGAAAGCCTTATCGTTTGTTCTTGGGGGGATTTCTTTCTTGGTTATATTGGGATTAATAATTTTTTTCACCGCCAAACCAGCAATTCAAGCAACCGCAAGGCCTGACGTTACTTCTAGTGTCATTGATATTGTCCTCGGATTGTTAATCGTTTTAATTGTAATAAAGTCTGTTTTTTTCAAGAAGAAAAGCAAGCCCACGGATGATAAAAAACACAAGAAACCATATTCAGTTATTGGTTTCTTATATATGTTTATTAATGTATCGACTTTGATTCCTTTTATTGCAGCCATAAAAATTATTGCAGCAAATAAGCTTGCACCATGGGACGACTTCTCGGTAGTCATTGTGGTGATATTAATCACTATGTTGATGGTTGCTTTTCCGGTAATTATCTCTTATTTGATGCCTCATAAATCAGAGAAAATCCTTGGGCCGGTTAATTCGTTTATGTCGAAGCATGGTCCAAAGATTGCTAACGTTTATTTCATGTTAATGGCAATTTACTTATTGTATATAGGTGTTAGTAGATTAATATAGGAAACTGTATTTACCAGAACAACCTTTGGTGGATTTCTCTTTAAAAAGAAAATAATCTGTGCTATAAAGTTTCTATGAAGTTAACTTCAAAAGATATTGTTAAAATATTGACCCTCATCACGATCTTTTTACTCGGGTTAATCTTTATATATAAAGTTAGAAGCGTTCTGGGGGTAATTGCTGCCTCTTTTTTAGTTGCTATTTTATTAAATCCACTGGTTGGTCGGATTCAAAAATATATGCCAAAGAAAAGTCGCATCGCCGCCATTCTTGTCACGGTACTTTTCTTGATTTTACTCTTTGGGTTTTTTGGATTAATTATGTTTAAACCATTAATTGAAGAATATGGCTCGATAGTCAATGAATTTAACCGATATTTTAATGAGGCAAAAGGCAACGGACTTATTCAAAATGCAATCAACCAGGTTAGTGGCCTCTCTCCTGATTACAAGCAAGTTTTCACCAGTGTTGGAGGTACAATCGGAGGAATAGTCATGGGTCTATTAAATGGTGTCTTTACTCTTATCACTATCATAATTTTATCTCTCTTTATGTTGGTGAGCCCAAAGCGGGTAACAGACACGGTAGCAAGCTATGTGCCGACGAAACATCGAAAAATATTTCAAGGTTTATCGAAAGCTTTATCGAGTATTGTTCCCAAATATTTCGCTGGTGTTTTGATAACTGCCTTTATCTTGGCGGTGGCTACTTACATCCCACTACTTTTGTTGCAAATCCCATATTCTCTAGCTCTCTCTGTCGCGATGTTTGTTTTTGGTCTTATACCGCTGGTTGGTGCTACCTTGGGGATGTTTTTCATTACTTTGTTTTGTTTTATGCTCGGGCAACCGATAGCCGGAGTAATTTTCTTTATCTACATATTAATCTATCAGCAAGTTGAAAATAATCTTATAGTGCCTTTGATACAAAAGAAAACGGTAAGTCTGTCCCCGTTAAGTGTTTTAATCGCAATCCTTATTGGAAGTGCTGCAGCCGGCATGGTTGGTGCATTACTTGCAATTCCAACGGCGGCAATGATTAAAGTCGCGTACTCTTTCCTTATTGAGGAAGGCTATCTAAAAGCGCCTTAAGCGGACTGCTTTTAATAATAGCTATTTCAATTCAAAATCAAGGGCGACGCAAGGAAGATCGCTAATCACCCAGGCATCATGGTTGGGCCCAACTTCAAATGCTTCTCCTGGACCAGCGATTTTCTCTTGTCCGGTCGTGGTTTTTATCTTCATTTTGCCCGATAAAATATATCCAATATGTCTCGCAGATTCTTTGCCTGTTTGACTTCCTGCATCCTTTGACCAGCGCCATCCAGGTTTGTAAATACCTTTCCCAAGATACATTGATGGGAGCTTTACGACACTTCTTTCACTCCCATCTTTAAATTCTCGTCTTACGCCATCGTGTTCGGTGTTAAGTATGAAGATATCTTCTTTAGTCATAATCCTATTATATCAAAAATGATTGACTGGCAGAATAAATAGAAGTAATATAAATACTACAAGTAATAAAAATAGTATGCCAAAGGATAAATATGTTACCATTTTTTCAAGAATTTTACGGTTCCGTTACTACAAATGAAAAAGGCCAAGTTGTTATCCCTGCGGATGCCAGGAAAGCCTTAAATATAAATCCCGGGGATAAGCTTTTAGCTATGAGCGGTCCTGAAAACATGGGGTTAGTTTTAGTTAAGCCAGAAATCGTTCTTAAAATTGCTAATAAGCTTGAAAGTGGTAAAGCAAAACTCGATAAAATGATAGAAAAGGAATAGGGATGTCAAAGATTGTAGATCTAGATTGTGCTGTAAAACTAAAAAATATTAAAAAAATATATAAAACTGGCGACGAAGATACGATTGCCTTAGGTGGTGTTGATTTTATCGTAAAAAAAGGTGAATTTGTCGCCATTATGGGACCTTCTGGATCAGGTAAATCCACATTGATGCACATCATTGGGCTACTTGATAAGCCAACTTCGGGAAAATATCAACTAGACGGGAAAGATGTTGGGGAAATAAGTAAAAATGATCAGGCAGTTTATAGAAACCAAGAAATAGGCTTTATTTTTCAACAATTTAATCTATTATCGAGGGCTACGGTTATCGAAAATGTTTTACTCCCGGTCATCTATGGGAAGAGAGAAGGAGCAATAGAAAAAGCCAAAACTTTGATAAAGGAAGTTGGTTTGGAAAAAAGGATTAATCACAAAAGCAACCAACTTTCTGGTGGCCAGATCCAAAGAGTGGCAGTTGCTAGGGCTCTTATTATGGACCCTACGATTATTCTAGCGGATGAGCCAACAGGCAATTTGGATACTAAAAATTCATTAGAGGTTATGAGTATTTTAGAGAAAATCAACAAGAAAGGATCAACTGTAATTTTAATAACACACGAAGAAGAGATAGCAAGACACGCAGAAAGAATTATCCGACTGAGAGATGGTCTAATTGTGAGTGATGAAACGGTGCAAATATGAAGTATTGGTTAATCTTTAGGCAATCTATAAAGGGGGTGACCTCAAACAAGGTTAGAAGTTCTTTAACGATTCTTGGAATTGTAATAGGGATCGGGTCGGTTATTGCGCTTGTGTCTTTAGTTGCGGGAGTAAAAGTAAGTATTAGTGATCAAATAAATAAACTTGGATCGACTAATCTTATTGTTTCATCCGGTAAGAATAGATTTGTTGCCCCACAAAATTCGCAAAACGGAGAAAACCAGAATTCAGTAGGTAGTCAAGGTCCGCAAAATCAGTTTTCGGGGGGGATGCAAGCGGCAACTTTAACTATAACTGATTTTACTGATTTGTCAGACAAAACAAAATATCCGAATATAAAAAATGTTTCAGGGGCAATATCCGGAACTTCTATAATTAACACAAAAGACGGGGAACAGTCATTCCAAGTTGCTGGATCTCCAACAACCACTTTTGATGTACAGGGCCTAACAATTTCCAAAGGAAGACTATATAACACACAAGATTTGGATAGCCAAGCGAGAGTGGCAGTGCTAGGAAGCCAAGTTGCCGAAGACTCTTTTGGTCTTGATGACCCCGTTGGCAAGACACTGAAAATTGGTACACAAGATTACCAAATAATTGGAGTATTGGCTGAAAAAACCGGAAGCAGTCTTTCCGATCCAAACGGTAGCGTGTATGTTCCATATACCTCGTTGTCAAAAGATACCGGAGTCGATAAATTTACAAGAATTACAGTCCAGGTTATAACAGAAAACCTTGTAAACTCAACAAAAATTGAGGTTGAAAATCAACTTTTAAGCAATCACGGGCTGACAGATATAAAGAAAGCCGATTTCTCGGTTATGTCATCTCAAGATCTTTTAGCGTCGGTTTCAACCATCACGGGCATGATGTCTGCTTTGCTTGGTGGAATAGCTGGTATTTCACTGGTTGTCGGGGGAATCGGTATTATGAATATTATGCTAGTTTCTGTGACAGAGAGGACAAGGGAAATAGGCTTGAGAAAAGCCGTTGGGGCGAAAACTAGAGATATATTGACTCAATTCTTAGTTGAAGCAATAATTCTGACGACACTTGGAGGAGTAATTGGAATTATACTGGGCTATGTAATGGGCCAGCTGATATCAAAATTGGTTAGTGTCACTCCCGTTATTACACTTTCCTCTATTATTCTAGCTGTTAGTGTTTCTGCAGTAGTTGGTATAGTTTTTGGAATATACCCCGCGATTAAAGCTTCTTTAATGAGTCCGATAGACGCATTAAGGTATGAATAAAAGATTAAGAATTCAATCTATTTTCAATATAACGGCTAGTCTATATTCCATCAAAGTAAGTATAATAAGGCTGCCTTTAAAAGTAAAATAACTTGATTATAAAAAATTTGTGTGTCAAAGAAAGTAGATTATTCCGACTCTTGGTATGCATATATTTACATAAACCACAGGAACACCAAAAATAAGTTTCTAATCACATGCTTACGTTGCGGTCTTTCGTGTTGCAACATTACCAAATAAGTAACTGATTAAAACGAGTGAAAGTCCAATTAACCAATACCTATAATCTAGAACAGCATATTGTGAAACGGCTTTCTCTAAACTAAAAATTAAGCCCTGACTCATAACAAAAAAACTAAGAACAAATATCATTCCGCTAAGCACAACAGTTATTATCGACTCAAAGGCCAAAGAGATTGCTGAAAGGAACACCTTAAGCATCTCTGCCCCTTCCTACCCTCGCTTATTAAAACGCATATACCCAACTACTAACAAAAGCCGAAAGAAAAAATATGATAACACTAAAAATTAATTATGTCAAAGACCTTGACAACAGACGCACATAATTTTATGATTCAAGTGTTCGATAGAAACAAAAGATGTGAGGGGAATGATTAAAAATTCTATTATGCTAGAAAGCAGTTCTTTTCTCAAAACAGGAAGGGGACTAACAGCAGAAAGAAGTAAATCCCAAGTAAGGGAGCTTATTATTATTTAAGCTGTCTTTTTTTGTT
>CAZQGP010000044.1:0-2846 GCA_964593075.1 uncultured Candidatus Saccharibacteria bacterium | reverse complement strand
ATCGTCAGATAATTTGGATACTCCGAAATACCTCTGCAACCGCTGCTATAACAATACGGTCAACCCTGTCGAGGTACAGCGTGAGCTCTCTTATGGCCTGTTCGGTTATTTGGGAGTTTGACAATAACGACTTATGAAAGGGAAGACGCTATGAAACCATTCAAGTGTTTCCAAGTTGGGAGTGCTGTCTTAGTCCCTAAGCCAGGCAAAGAACTACCAATTGATTGGCTTGTTTTCGAAGCGATAAGTTTTGCTCGACTCAGCACAGAAGAGGAGAGCGCGGTCATTAGATTCAACTACAAGTCCGTAGCTGTCTCTGTTACTAGTGCTTCCAATCAGGAGCTCATCGTCCGAGATTGGTGGCGCGCCGTACACGGCTACATTATCCCAAGTATTGGGCCCTGGCCCACCCCGAAGCTGTCTCAAGACGAACTAGATCGCCAAGAGACCATCAAGGCTGCAAACGACATGTTGTTCAACTCCGATGGGATCAAAACATGTTGGGGTTGTTGGGAGATTTCCATGAAGGAAGCATTCAAGAATCCGATCCGTCATGCAGCTTTCACATATGCGGAGCGCTGGGCGCGCATTATGCAACTAGAGGTAGAGAAAAATGATCGTGCTTTCGATCATAGTTTCAATTACATCGTAGTTTCCGCTGCGTGTATGGCTGGTTTCCCAACTAGCAACATAATTGAAGCTTCGCAGATCTGGGATGAGGCAGTCAACATTCTTATCGACAACTGGGGATACGGCTCGTCGCTGGCGCAGTGGTTGTGGAGCGAGGACCTCCAAGAGGAGATAAAACGGGATATCCTTCGCAAAGTCTATCCTTGGATTGCGACAAGTTAATTCTCTAGGGCGGTTTGGCAAGTAGTCAGTCTGAAGATTGACGGCTATTGCCCGTCTCTCTGTTTCTCTGATTGTCTGCTTGTCAAATCGCTTTCATGAATGTGTGTTCATGCTGAAGAGCCCAAAAGGGCGAAAAGCAGACTGCTACAAGGTCTCTCGCTCGCAATTTCCACCAAGAGTTCTAGTTCGAACCTTCTCCCACAAAGAAGAATTTTACTCGGATAAATTTTTACTCTATCTATAGAAATATTATCTTTAACATTCCTGATTTCCAGATCAATTAAAAATCACGCCCTAGACATTTGCCCTTCTCCCTGCCTGCCAATAGCTAAACGACAGATTTACAACTATTGTTTCCTTGACAAAAGGATATTTATGCTATAATATTTACTTATGATTAGTAAAGATTTATTAAAAAACATTATTTCAGATAGCCAAACTCAAATTATTCCTGAAACCTGGGAACGCACTATGAAAGTACCTATAGATAGCGGTAAAATCATTACCCTTATCGGTGTAAGGCGTAGTGGGAAGACCTACCATCTTTTCCATATTATGAATAAACTTAAGAAGGCTGGGGTGGCTCCAGAACAAGTTCTCTATATTAATTTTGAGGATGAACGCCTTGATATTAAAAGTAGCGACCTTGATGTTATTTTGCAAGCGTACCGCGAGCTTTATCCTGAACTGGATCTGACAAAGTGTTATTTCTTTTTTGATGAGATACAAGAAGTAGAAGGGTGGGAGAAATTTATTGAACGTCTTTACTCATCAGTTAGTCGTAATGTCTTTGTTACTGGCTCAAACGCGAAGCTTTTAAGCCAGGAGATCGCTAGTGCGCTACGCGGTAGACCAATCACGTTTGAAGTGTATCCCCTCTCTTTTCACGAGTTTGTCGATGTATTAAATCCGGATCTCACTCCACACAATAGCGTAAACAGAGCGAAAATTATCAACCTCTTTGAGCGTTTTATGATGCAGGGAGGCTTCCCTGAAGTAATCACCCAAGATCAGAGTTTGAAAAACAAGATACTCCAAGAGTATTTCAACGCCATGTTATTTAAGGATCTGGTTGATCGCTACAAAATAACTCAAGTCGCCGTATTAAAATACTTCTGTAAGAAAATTGTTGGAACAAGTGCTGGAGAGTTCAGTGTTAACAAAATATATAATGAACTGAAATCGCAAGGCTACGGCATTAGTAAGGACACTCTCTATGAATTTCAGAACTACGTTGAAGCAATCTATTTGAATCGGTTTATTGCTAAGCATGCATACTCAGTCGTAAAGTCAGAAGGATCGCAAAAGAAAACTTATGTTATCGATCAGGGCCTTGGCGCAGCGCTCGATTACAAATTGAGCCGGGACAGAGGTCGTTTACTTGAAAATACGGTAGCGCTTGAACTGTTGAAACAAGGTAAACAAATAATGTATCAGCAAGGTAACGGGGAATGTGATTTTGTAATAAACGAGAAAGATACCATCACTGAAGCTATCCAGGTCTCAATCGACCTTACAAATGAACTAACTAGAAAAAGGGAAATTAATGGTCTCACCCAGTGTTGTAAGGTTCTTGGATTGGGAAAAGGGATAATCATAACTTTTGATTTGGAAGAACAGTTCGAGAACAATGGCATACAGATTGTGGTCGTGCCCGCGTGGAAATATTTTTGGTCTAATAAGGTTTTCTAGCTACCGGTTCTGCTTCAGAAACCAATGACGCAGTAGGTGGCAAATTTTATCAAGCCTTGCTTCATTAAATTATCTAAGATGGGACAACCTTGAACTGGACTGACCTGTTCTTAAACTTAATAGAGTGGCAGAAAAGTGCTCTGGGGAATTATTATAAATATTAATTTGCATAACGGAAAAAGAGTTTGACCAAAATATCATTACAGAAAGTCATCACAAAAGATTAACCTTTGAAACAATATCCGAATAATTAGAGAAATGCTCTTTACTCAAATTTGCTCCAATGGTTGTGATAAACTGAT
>CAZQGP010000043.1:0-8030 GCA_964593075.1 uncultured Candidatus Saccharibacteria bacterium | reverse complement strand
TTCTTTCTCCTCGCTCTTGCTTAACTTTATAGCGAGTTCGTAGGCTTCGTTGATCCTTTGCATTTTTTCTGCCGACCCTTCTTTTTTGCTGACATCTGGGTGATATTTTATCGCTAATTGACGATAGGCTTGTTTTATTTCAATACCTGTGGCGTCTCTTGTTATGCCTAATAAAGACCATGCCCAATCTATGCCAACGCTCTCGACAACAAAACGCTCATCATCTTCATCGATTGTTTCTCCGGCCATAATTCTGGCGACCCTATCACACATTTGTTCTAGTTTTTTGGTTATTTCGTAGTAATCGCCTCTAATATCTTTATCTCTAATCTCATTAATTCTATCCCTAAAGTTCTCGACGTCTTCCTCTATAAAGTCTTCTCCGTTGGCCACTCTTTGAAACAAGTCGTTTAGCTCTCCTTCAATTGTCAATACTTCTCGCGATGCTTCATTCTTAGCTTTTATATATCCCAAATACCTTAAAAGTGATTTTGCTCTTTCCTCACATCTTGTTCTAATTTTTTCTTCTTGCATCCTAATTGCTATCTCGTCTAATGAATGAGCCTTTGCCAATGAGAGGTTAAGTTTTGTGATTCTTTCTTTTCGAGTCTCTTCGTGATCCAAAGACTTTAAGATTTTTTTAGGTGGTTCATAAAAATCACTATCTCGAAATTCAAGTAATTCTTCTTGCAGTTCTTCCTCGATTCTCTCAAAAGTAAAGAGTGTTGGCTCTTTTTGATAACGATCAAATTTCTCCTTGAGCCTCTCAATTTCACTCAAAAACATTATTTGTTCTTCTTTTGAGATTTTAGACTGTTCAAAAAACTTATATGCTCTCTCAAAATTGTCTAAAACGCTTTCTTCGGTACTTAACTTTTCCTGATATAAATGTTTTTCCAGAGGTGAGTTTTGCCAACCGAAGGTATTAATTTTTGATTCAATAAATGGGATAAATTGCTTATATACTTTATTTTCAACTCTCGTTATTTTTTCTGCCAAACCCTGTTGTAGCTCGGGATCATTCACTTGTTGCAGATAATCACTTCTTAAATACGAAATATCTTGCCAAAAAATCTCTGGATCTGTAACATGAAATTTTTCTTCTTCGCCAGAGTATGGATCAAGCATTGGCTTTTCAAGTAACCACTCAATATGAGATAGCTCAGCCGTCACAATTTTTTGGACCTGCCTCTCTTTATCGATCTCCTGCATCGTCGGAGCATATTCTTCAGATCCAGGGTCAATCAACGCTCCAAATTCACGATCAGAAATTTTTGACATATCTCTTCAAAGGTTTATTTAACATTATATTCATATATTAACATATAATGCTTTTTTGCTAATTAACTCTTTTGATATAGTAGCTAAAGCTCTTTTTTTCTCAATCTTAAGCTCTTGGGCGTCACTTCGAGAAGCTCATCGTCCTCAAGAAAATCTAAACTCTGCTCCAAACTAAATATTATAGGCGGAGTTAACATGATTGAATCATCCGAACCCGCCGCTCTAGTATTGGTTAGTTTCTTCTCTTTGCAGACGTTAATATGAATATCCTGTTCTCTCGAATTCAAGCCAACAATCATCCCTTTATAGACTATGGTTTGAGGAGAGATAAAGATAATTCCTCTTCCCTGAGCAATGTTAAGCCCATATGCAACCGCCTTCCCATTGTTTGAAGCAACCAACACCCCATTTCTAAGTCTCGGGAAAGGCAACCCAACAGGTTCAAAACGTAAAAACATTGAATTAATAATGGCCGTACCTCTAGATAATGTTAAAAGTAAATTTCGCAATCCCAAGATTCCTCTCGTGGTAATCTCAAAAATTAATCTGGTGGTGCCATCAGAATTGTCTGTTTGTGAAAAAAGACTCCCCTTTCGACGGCCGATCTCGCCAGTCACAGCCCCAACAAAGTCTGTTCCCACATCAATCGTCAATTCTTCAATCGGCTCACACTTTACACCATTAATCTCTTTTACGATTACTTGAGGCTTCCCAACCTGAAGTTCAAAGCCCTCACGTCTTAGGTTTTCGATAAAAACTGAAAGGTGTAATTCACCTCGTCCTGATAAAATATAATCGCCTTCTTTCCCCATCTTCATTTTTAACGATACATTCGTTTCTAGCTCTTTTTTAATCCTATCAAGTATTTGACGACCAGTTACAAATTTACCCTCTTTCCCTGCGAAAGGGGACGTATTTACTGAAACAGACATTTTCAGGGTTGGTTCTTCGATTTCAATTGTAGGTAAAGCCTCAGGACTTTCAATATCAGCAATCGTATCACCAATCATTGCTTCTTTTATCCCCGTTAAAGAGACAATTTCGCCTGCTTCGGCCTTTGTTACTTCAACTCTTTTCAAGCCTTGACTAACATATACTTTTTCGATCTTCGCATTTGTTTTCTCGCCTTCTCGATTAATTAGTGCCACTTGCAAATTTGAGGTGACGAAACCACGGCTTATCCGCCCAATTGCATATTTACCTTGGAAATTATCTCTGTCTAGGGTAGTCACCAACATTTGAAGTGGTTTATTCGGCTCAGACTTCGGTTTCGGAATATATTCTAAGATTCCATCAAAAATTGGCACGAGGTCAGCTGGTTCAGAAAAATCTTTTGGCATTTTATCCCATGATTTACCTTCTTTCGAGATAGCATAAAAGACTGGAAAATCCAGATGATCCATATCAGTCGCCATGTCAAGAAAAAGGTCATGAATTTTATTGATAACATAGTCAATTCGAGAGTCGGGCTTATCGATCTTGTTAACAACCACAATAATCTTAAGACCGAGTTCAAGGGCTTTGCCAAGAACAAATTTTGTTTGCGGCATTGGTCCTTCTTGTGCATCGACAACTAAAATCGCTCCGTCTGCCATATTTAAAGTACGCTCAACTTCTCCCCCGAAATCAGCGTGCCCCGGAGTATCAATAATATTTATTTTTGTATCTTTATATGTAATAGCAGCATTTTTCGCCATGATTGTAATCCCACGTTCTCTTTCCTGATCATTGGAATCCAAAATAAGGCTCTGAGTCATCAGGGCTTCATTTTCACGAAAAACTTTCGTCTGTTTTAAAAAACCGTCGAGCAGTGTTGTTTTTCCATGATCGACGTGAGCGATAATCGCCACATTTCTTATATTCATATTAAACCTTATTGAGTTTTAGACAACTGACTAAGTATACAATATTTATAAGCACAAGTCGAGACTTAAACCGAGATAAATCTCTTTTTAATATATTCTTTTTCCAATTCACGAATAGCATCATTAGCAACCCAACGAGCGGTTTTATTATCAATTTCTTTTATTTCATATGCAACCTTCAGGCCCGCTTGATATAAAGCTATATTTCGTGACTTAGCAATCTGCCGAAGCGCCCAATTTACTGCCTTCCGCACAAAATTTCGTTCATCGCTCGCTTCTCTTTTTATTATTTCCAAGAAATTAATAAATGGCTCATCTTTTGCTTTCTTGTCATGCACTGCTAGTCCTGCCATTAGAACAAAACCGGCTCGCTTCACAAATTCTTCTTTTCTCGATGACCACTCTTTAGCTTTTCGATAGGCAAATTTAGTCCGATCAAAGAAATTACCACAAACAAGATCACAAAGATCCCAGCTATCAAAATCCTTAACCCATTTTTCAAGTTGTTCTTCTGTGGCTTTTTCTGGATCATCAATCAATCCAGCCAAAATTCTCGCTTCGTGTACTTCACACTCCCAAAGCTCAAGCGCTAATTGGTGCCTATTTTTCTCTTTCTTTAGTTTTTTTGCGTATGCTCTTAATTTCGGAATCGATATCACCCATGCCTTATCAACATTTATACCAAAACGAGCCATCCCAGCAAGGTCTTTTGAGTCGTGACTCGCGAGTTTCTCAAGATTTATCATAATCTCTTCACAGTTCATAAATCCTTCACCATATATTCGCCCCTTAATTTATAACCTAGTTTACGATAATAATCCCTCACTCCAACCCCAGAGATAACAGTCATTGTTTTGTAACCTTCGTTTTTGGCAATTTTCTCGGCTTCTGCAATTAACTTTTTTCCATAGCCAACATGTTGAGTTTTGCCTTCTTTCCCTACTTCAATTTCCTGGCCGTAGGTATGAACTTCTCGAATAACTGCACTCTCATCTAGCTCAGAGACAGAACCAGAAATCCGCGTATTTGTGCTTGGAAAACGTAATCTAAGCAAAGAGTATAGCTTTCTATTTTCTGTTTCATAGCTTAAAAATATTTCCTTGCCCGCGCTCGCCTCATATTCTTCTTTAAACAATTTTAAATTCTCTTGCTCAAGCGTGTTTCCAATTTCACGGCAACGAATACAGTGACATTGCCAACCATCTTTTTCAGCTATTTTTAAGATTACTTGGCGTAGATTTGATGTAATAGAGCCTGATTCAATGCTCGTAGCCGGTATATCACGTATTGTTCGCATAATTCGGACCCAATATGGAGTATGCTTTTTTATATCGGTAATCACGGCTATCAGTTCTTCGTTAGAATATGACTTGTATTTCTTCTCTATATATAAAGTGTAGAGAGGGGTATTCTTGATCACCATACAGGGGTATATTTTAATGTAATCCGGTCGATAATCGGGATTAGAGAAAACTTCTCTAAATAACTCCTTGTCTTTCTCGACGTTTGAGCCAAATAGATTCGGCATAAGATGGTAACAAATCTTAAATCCGGCATTTTTGAGCAACTTTGTAGCATTTATTGTCTCGCCAACTTTATGCCCCCTATGATTTAATTTTAGAATATTGTCATCTAAACTCTGCACCCCAAGCTCGACTCTTGTTGCCCCCAGATATCGAAACCACTCTACCTCTTCCATATTAATATAATCGGGCCTAGTTTCTAGGGTTAAACCGACACAACGAGATTTAGCTTTTTCATTTCTTTCCTTTGCCTCATCAAGGTTCTTTGCGCTCTGACCATTTAAAGCATCGAAGCATCTTTTAACAAACTCTGTTTGATAGTCTCTTGGCAAATATGAGAAAGTCCCACCGATGATAATCAGTTCGACTTTATCAATTGGATGCCCCTGTAATTTCAAAGAGTCTAGTCTGGTTTTGACTTGATCAAATGCATCATATTTATTCATAATTGCTCGCATTACAGCCGGCTCGTTCGAAAGATAACTTTTTGGTACATCTTCCTCAGTTGGACAATAAACACATTTACCGGGACAGGGATAAGCCTTAGTTAAAACAGTGATAATAGAGACTCCCGACAATGAACGCATTCTTTTGGTAACAAGAAGCTTCTCTAAAGTAGCATTGGGTTCGATATCTCCTTCAGCAACTAAAATATTATAAGTTTCTCGTAGTTTGACATTAGAGTCAAAACCTTTAACATTGGACTTAGCATAAATTGAGCTAACGACTTTTCTAAATGTTTCTTGGTCATTTACCTTTTGTTCAATTAATGTGTATACTATTTCTTCTAAATGATTCATATGGATAATAAACTTGCTCAACAATTAGTTACTAAAACGCGTGATGATTATAACAGGATATCTGGCCATTTTTCTAGTACACGTCAATTTGTCTGGCCTGATATTGCTGAAATTCTAGATTCACTAAAAATACAAAAAGGTATGAAAATACTCGATATGGGTTGCGGGAATGGGCGGTTTGCTAAATTTTTTATAGACAAAGGAGCTGATTATTACGGCCATGATATCAGCGAGAAACTAATTAAGATCGCAAAAACCAATAACCCGAAGGGTTATTATTCTTGTGGAGATTTATTGAAAACACCATTTAAGACACATGAATTTGATCTTGTTATTTCCGTAGCAACTCTTCACCATATCCCTTCGAATAAACTCAGGAGTCAAGCCATAATTGAGATGCGGAGAGTTTTAAAACCGGGGGGAACGATTATTATTTCCGTCTGGTATTTTTGGAGTCAACTAAAATATCTAAAATTTATCCTCCGAGAAGAAGGAAGAAGGATTATTGGAATATCAAAACTCGATTTTGGTGATTTTATGATGCCATGGAGAGACGAAAAGCAAGTCACTCAAGTTGAACGATATATGCACAGTTGGAAAAGAAGTGAATTAAAGAGAGGTCTTACTAGCTGTGGTTTTAAAGAGATCACCTTTGCTAAAAAAAAGAAGAGCCACAACTTAATTATTATTGCCAAGTAATTTTTTTATTCAATCTTTCACTCAGTTGTTGTCGTTTTATAGACCAATCTGCCTTCCACTTTTCGCGTTATATTCTGATTGTTTCGTAAAAATTCTTCTATTACTTCTTGAGCGGAGGTCGTTATAACTTTTGGTTCAGACGCTTGTGCCAATTCGTCGTTGGTAATATTTAAATACTCCGCCGAATTAGCAATATGAAATCCCTGCAAAGCAACCGTGTAACGTCCATCGTCCTTGACTACTTGACCTTTTATTTTTAAAGACTCTAAAGTTTTCATTCTCTCATCATAAACCGCCTCAACGCCAGCATTGACTTGATAACACTCACCTTCTCCGTCTCTATTTTCTGTTTTCATAATATGGTTGAATATTTCTTTTAGTTTTTTGCCTAAAATCGAAAATCTCGTGATTGAATCATCATAGGGGAAACAAGCCATTAAATCAGCCAAACGAATCATTGGCCCCAACTCTTTGACTCGAACTGAGCCACTACCCAAAAATACGACATCGCTTTCGGCGTTTTCTGCTAAAGCGTCTGCTATTAGATCACCTAGAGAAGTCTCAATTTCTCTTTTCGGGTGAGTTAGTTTCTCGCTTAACTTACAGATTATTGTATTATATTTTCGGTCAACTTCACCTTTAAAGGTTTGAATGTATTTTTCAAGCTCAATATCAGGCTTTGCAATTTTATTATCAATTGGAATGAGTTGCCATTGCATCTCGACAATACTATTTGTGTCATCATCAACTAGAAGATCAAAGCGACCGATTTGATTAGTGCCTACTCCGGCCTGACTAATATATATACCATTAATCTTTGTCGGCTCTTCTAGAACAGTATGGGAATGCCCCCCGATAATTAAATCAACACCCCATTCTGGCTTTAGCATCTTTGCTAATTCAATGTCTGATTCATAGCCGATATGGGTCAATATAATGGTTAAATCAATGTCATTGCTTTTATAAGCATTACATATTTTTCCTACCTCTGATCCGGCTTCTTGTAGGGTTACAAAACTGCCAACCAATTTATCAAGAGCGATTGAATCCATCACCTTTTCAGTAATAATCCCCGTAAACATAATATCAAAACCGGCTTTGTTTATTATTACATAGGGATTCATTAAGCGTTTATTATATTTTTTTATGTATAGATTTGCATTGACGATTGGGAAGTTAGCCATTTTTTCCAAAAACAACAAATGAGGTAACCCATAATCAAATTCGTGGTTACCCAACGAAACAACATCCGGAGATAGATAATTCATAATTTCCATCGTAGATATGCCCTTATATTCAGAATCAATTATTGAACCTTGAACCATATCACCCGAGATAAGATAGAGAACATTCTCTTCTTCTCTTCGTACTTTATTTATGTAACCAGATAATAGAGATAATCCCCCAATCATATTTCCCTGACCTTTTTCAGCCTCAGACAAGAAATCGCCGTGCATATCATTTGAGTGTAAGATTGTAAACTTTTTAGTTTTCATAAAATCTCCATTTCTATTCTTTTATTAAAAGATTATATCGATTCACCTTTAAATTATATTCCCTTATCTTTTCATTTATATCGTTTGCCAGGCTATTATAGGGTGCAACCAAACTGTTATACGACTCAATCTTTTGTGAGTTTTTTAAAGAACTCATTTTTGCTTCCAAAGCATCTAATTCTGCAACATCTTTTTTGATCGCAATTTTTTGTGTTTCTATATACTTTAGTAATTCAGCAATCTCTTTTTCGTTTGCTAATGTTTGACCAACTTGAGTATCTGTCTCTTATACACATCTCCGAGCCCACGAGACTAAGGCGAATCTCGTATGCCGTCTTCTGCTTGAAAAAAAAAAAAAAAAAAAAA
>CAZQGP010000042.1:0-5198 GCA_964593075.1 uncultured Candidatus Saccharibacteria bacterium | reverse complement strand
CTTTGCTAATAATAGGAGATTACTACTTTGCGCTAACATTGGTTGATTGGTCATTGACAGGGGTATAAATATTAGTTATAATTTTTTGCGTAACTTTGGAGGCGGACATTAAGACACAGCTTAAAAAACTGGCTAAATGGATGTCGCGACTCGTAATTAAATTAGTCTATCTACCTAAAATTATTATAAAATTTATTAAGTTTTTATTCTCTAAAATTAAACAAGTGGAATATGCTCTTTTTGCGTCTAAAGCCAAGGGGCAAGTTTATAAAGCAAGAAGAAAAACAATCAATTTCTACAAGCGACCGATAAGTGATATTTCGCATCTAAGCATAACAATTGTAATTATTTTGACTTTAGTTAGTGGAATTCCGGGATCAATATATACAGCAGCAAGTGTTAGTACGGACCCGTTCGTTGCCACAAAAACAGCCAACAAAATTTATGTTACAAGTACTGAGAAGAGAATTCTTGAAGCTGACTCAGTTGCTACAATTTCATCAATTTATAGTGACTCGTTAGGGCAGGACGCTAGTAAGCGGGCCGAAGATTTAAATAACAAACTGAATATTACTACTGGTAGCAGCGAATATATAAACAATACCCCGATTATTCAAATGCCCGAAAGTACTGATAATCGAGGCAAAGTAACCACATATGTTGTAAAAGATGGGGACACGCTTTGGTCAATTGCTCGTCAATTCAACCTGACAACTGATACGGTTCGCTTTGCTAATAAATTAGAGGATGAAAACAGTGTTAAGCCAGGTCAGACTCTAAGTATACTGCCGATGGTGGGCTTGATCCATACAGTTGCACAAGGAGACTCACTGGAAGGAATAGCCGCAAAATATAAGACCAACAAAGAACTTATTATTTCTCAAAATGATATTTATGGCGAAGATATTACGCCAGGGATGGAGCTTTTGGTACCAGACGGAGAAATTCCGGCATTACCAAAACCAGTAGTAGTACCACAGGCAAGCCCACAGAAAGATACTTCTTCTAGCCAGAGCGGTGGAGGTTACGGCAGTTCTTCCGCTATCTCTCGTTCAGGATCGTTTATTTTTCCAACCATTGTTGGTTCGATGGGCTATTATAATGGCTATCATTATTGGGCGATAGATATCCCGAACAGTATTGGCACCCCAATTTTTGCGGCAGACTCTGGAAGAATTGTTGAGGCCCAATATGGCTACAATGGGGGTTATGGTAATACTATACTGATTGATCATGGTGATGGCTTTCAAACAAGATATGCTCATATGAGCAGCTTGGCAATAATTGGTGGTTACGTATCAAAAGGCCAGGTCATCGGTTATATGGGCAGCACGGGCCGTTCAACGGGCTCTCATTTGCACTTCGAAGTCATACTTGGCGGTTCTCTCCAAAATCCAATGAGTTACTTTTAAACTATATAAATAACCTTGATTTTATGCTAAGATTCATTAACTATGTTTTGTGACGTTGTTAATATTTTTGTCAAAGCCGGAGATGGCGGAAACGGACGCCTAAGTTTTTTGCATGAAAAATATCGCGAATTTGGTGGGCCGGATGGAGGAAACGGTGGGTTTGGTGGTGACGTCATTTTTAGGGTTAGTCAAAGTTGGAACACTCTCTATTTCTATAAAACACATCGAAAATTAATTGCCGAGAATGGAGAAAATGGCAAAGAACACCACAAACATGGCAAGAATGGTAAGGATCTAATAATTGAAGTACCGATTGGAACAACGATATATAATGAAAAAACAAATGAATTGATTGCTGATTTAAACACAAGCAATAGAGAGTACTTGGTTGCAGAAGGCGGAGGTGGTGGATTTGGTAATGCCCACTTTATTAGCTCAACTAGACAAAAACCACAATTTGCGGAACTTGGAACGAAAGGCAAAGAACTAAATATCCGGCTGGAATTAAAACTAATTGCAGATATTGGCCTTGTTGGTTTACCAAATATTGGGAAATCAACCCTCTTGTCGGTGGTCTCGTCGGCCAAGCCAAAAATTGCTGACTACCCATTTACAACTATAGTTCCAAATCTTGGGGTTGTTGAAAAATATGGAACAAAAGGTTTCGTTATAGCCGATATCCCAGGATTAATTAAAGGTGCTTCACAGGGGAAGGGATTGGGCGATGAATTTTTGCGTCACATTGAGAGAACGAAGATTATTATTCATTTTATTGATGCAATAAGCGATAACCTTGAAAGAGATTTCGATTTAATCAATCAGGAAATGGCAGATTTTAACAAAATGATTTTACATAAGCCCCAAATATTGGTTGTTTCAAGAATTGACCTTTTGAACGAACAAGAGAAAACCAATCTGATTAAAAAAGCAAATAAAATAATAAAAAACAATATTAATATAGTCAAATTTGCTCAGAAACCATGTCTTCTCTCAGCTGTTACACATGAAGGAGTAACAGAATTAATTTTTGAAATAGAGAGAGAGCTTGAAATAACACCAAATGAAAGTGAGCCTCAAAAGATCAAGACATTTACACTCGCGGATGTTAAAAAAAATATTTATGATGTAGAAAAAGTTGGTAGCAAATATAGGGTGACTGGCAGAAAAATTGAGCATTTTACTGAAAAAACTGATTTTACAAATAATCACGCCGTAATGAGACTATATGATATTTTGAAAAGAACTGGTGTGTTGAAACAAGTGGAAAAAAAAGGCGGGCGATTTGGCGATAAAATACAAATATTAGGCCATGAGATTGAATACAAAGGGTAATAGAATAGTATTAGTTTGCTAAAAGCAAACAAAAGCTTTATTTCTCAATATCAATAAGCCTTATCTTAATGGCCTTTTTTATATTCGTGACGTGTTTGTTTTCAAGAATTATTTTGACTACTGACACGTCTTTGAGCCCAAAAATATGAACTTTTCTTAAAAGAATAAAACCTATAATAAAAGGCAACCAAAAGGTCACCCCCCGAAAGGTTAGTGTTATCAAAACGGCAGTTTCAGTTGGTACGTCTAGTGAAGTAAAGGTAAGAGCCATGGCAGTTTCTGTCAAGCCAATACCATAGGGAGTAATGCCGACAATCTGGAAAAGAACGCCCATAACAAAGCCGGCTATCAAAGCACGGAAAAGTATGTGCTGGTTAAATGCCAGGAAAATAAAATATAAGCTCATTATGTTTACAGCATGAACAAAAAAATATGCAATAATCAAGCTTTTAATTTTTTCCTTTTGTTTCGTAATGTTTTTTGAAGCTAGCACAAACTCTTTTACTCCATCTTCAACCCAATCATTATTAATCCTACGTTTGCTCCTGACAAAAATAAAAATATTATTTAATAATTTGATCTGCCAAAATAAGTAATATTTTAAGGCCGATGGTTTTTTAAAACTAAGAATAAACAAAGAGCAAAGAAAAGCAGTCAAAAGAAGGAGTAACGAAGCGGCTATTATTTGATAAAATTTCAAATCTCTAGTTGAATAGAGATAAAAAATACCAAAAAGCAGGACAACACTAAATGTCAGAAATTGTGCAATATTAGCAATCAAAACACCAGCCAGGGCCCTGATAGGGGAGTCTTTTCTATGTGAAGCTTCTGTTGCGAAAAGTGCAGGTCCGCTTGCGCCAAACGTTGGGGCAACCACATTTACAAATATGTAGGCAAACGTTAGGGGGAATAGACGCCTAAACGTATATTTTATATTGACCATTTGAAAAGATATTTTATAAGTAATTGTGAAGAGGCAAAAATAAAAAAACTGAGAAAAAATAGCCAAGGAAATGAAAAAAGGATTAGCTTGCTTTATGTTTAGCCAAAGTTCTTGGAGATCAGAAAATTTGAATACAGCAACAGTAAAGGCCAAACAAATCAATGTCCAAAAAATAATCCTTCCTTTATGTTTTCCAAACATACTTTTTTTACTATCCATTTTTTTATTAAAGTAATTATAACGTTTTTATGCTGCTTTAAAAATGAGATAATGAATATATGAATATACAAGAAGCTACGTTTTGGGCTACAAAAATATTAAGTGATTGCCAGATAGAACAACCCGATGTTTCGGCAAGAATATTATTAGAGGAACTCATGAGCGTTCCAAGAACATATTTAATCACAAATATTGAGCAATTACTCTCTTCCCAACAAGAAAAAAAATTTCGTAGTTGGGTTTACCGCCGTTCTAAGCACGAGCCGATCTCTTATATTACCGGAAAAGTAGAATTTTACGATCAGGAATTTCGTATCAATAATAATGTTTTGATACCAAGGCCTGAAACAGAGTTGCTAGTCGAGCGGTTTATCGGTGATAATAAATCTATTATTACAAAAGAAAGCCAGATTTTAGAGATAGGAACTGGTTCAGGAGCGATAATAATTACTTTAGCGAGTAGATTAAACGGTACCTTTTTTGCTTCAGACATTTCAAAAAAAGCTCTTCAAGTCGCGATCCTGAATGCCGATAAATTAGAATGTAGAACAAATATTTTGTTCAAGATTGGGAATCTTTTTGAGCCTTGGAAAAAGATGAAATTTGATTTCATTGTTGCAAATTTACCTTATATCTCTAGTCAAGAAATACTTGAATTATCTCTTGATATCACAGAATATGAGCCAAAAATAGCTTTATTTGGAGGAAAGAGTGGTTTAGAAATATATCGAGAATTTATTATACAAGCGCCGTCATATTTAAAAGAAAAAGGTAAAATATATTGTGAGATCGGCGAAAAACAAGACAGTGAAATGATAAAGATAATAAAACAGAATTTTCCAAAATCGAAGACAGAATTGTATAAGGACTATGCTGATATAACTCGAATTATTTCAATACAAAATAACCATTAATTATGTTAAAATTACGTAGTTAAAAAAGATTGGGCCCGTAGCTTAGCTGGTAGAGCGCCTCCATGGCATGGAGGAGGTCGCAAGTTCGAATCTTGTCGGGTCCACCATTTTAATTAATTAAATAATAGGGGGTGAGATGGGTAGTGTCTATAAAAATGCGATGAAGCAATTGTCTGAAGCGGCTGCGCTGATTCAGCTAGACAAGCACATAGTTAATATTCTAGAGCAGCCAAAAAATTCGGTAGAGTTTATTATTCCAGTTAAAATGGACAATGGAGAGGTAAATCTATACAAAGGATATAGGGTACAACATAATGATGCCTGTCTCTTATACACATCTGACGCTGCCGACGAATAGAGAGGTGTAGATCTCGGTGG
>CAZQGP010000041.1:0-3901 GCA_964593075.1 uncultured Candidatus Saccharibacteria bacterium | reverse complement strand
GTCAGGCTGAGATTACATCAAAAGCCTGAAGCAAATAAAAATTAATGAAAAAAGATTCGCCAGACTCACAAGGTCCGGATGTCGGTAGCATCCATTAGAGCCTTTAGGTATTTTTAATACTTAGAAGCTCGGATGCACCATGAGTCTTTTTTCATACAATCTCTGACAATAGCGGCCAGCTGGAACTACAGCGTAGCTTTGCGAGCTCCTTGAGCACGTATCCAAGGCATCTCTGCCAGCTAGCCGCAAGTCGGAGACAATTCCCCAAACGGGGCGTGGCTTGAGGAATCAAACCTAACGAGCAGATTCCGAAAGAGCCGAACCTTAACATATTCGCACTAGCAACTAAATTGTAGAACTTCTCACGATGTTCGAAGAATATCGTTCGAGCAAAGTCCTGTACCGTCTGGTACGGGACGGAAGCGAGAACTACTACATTATATTAGTTGTTGCTGCGAGAAGGTGAAATTTATTTCGTCTTCTTGCTCCCTAATGCCGTTCAGGCCTTTATGGGGAGTTATCAGAATGCAATCCGGAGCTAATGCCGTTCAGGCTTTCCATCCGGAAAAAATAAAAATTGGGCTTTAAGCCCAGAAGGAGGTGGCCAAATGGCCACTACAGGTAGAGTTTTCGTCGGGCTCGCGATGAGCTCGACTATGTTTTCGGGAGATTGTACGATCTCCCGTAAGGTTTTATCTGTTGAGGAGGCAAAGCGCCTCCTCTCAGAAAATGTCGTTTCATGCTTCAATCCGTCGCACATTGCGACGATTGAAGCACTTAACACACGATTCGGTATCGTGTGCGAAATTCCTGAAGTTGCCCCAAAGGTTTCTTTGGGGCAGGGTGACTCTTTGATCGTACTTTCGGCGCGTTTTTCGCGTCGTTTGAACGAGGGTGAAAAGTTCACCCAAGAGGAGGTTGACTCAGCGAACTTCGAGTTCGTCGAGTACTCAGTTAACTAATCCATTGGGCAAGCGAGAAATCGTTTGCCCTCTCACTTTTTTATCTAAGAAATTGGATACTGAAGCGAGAAGAGGTTTTTGTCTTCTTGCTCCCTAATGCCTTTTTGGCCTTTAAAGGGAGTGATCAGAATGCAATCCGGAGCAAATGCCGTTCTGGCTTTCCGGAAAAATATATTGGGGCATAGCCCCAGAAGGAGGCCTTAAATGGCCAGCATAAATGCTTCTCCCGAGTTACTCGGGAAATTCCTGTTGGATGTCGGTATCCCAACAGGTTCCTTCAGATTTTCACCTGAAGGACATCGAACCGGCCTTGTGGGTTTCGGGGGAGAATCCCCTGATTCCCTATCAAAGACGAAGGAGTACAACGAAACGTTGTACTACTACGTCTGGAAAGAGGAGGACGTCTGGGTCATAGGATCAGACGTCCTCGAGGACGGAGGGAAGAGATTGTTCTATCCCCCCAATCGGGATTATTTTAAGGAGGAATACCGTGTTATTCCTCTCGTTCAACTTGGCGTGAGCGAGGAGAAATTCTCCGAGCTCAAGGAAAGAATAAAAAAAGAAGAAGTTCGGCTGCTTCAAGAAGAGGTAGCTGGGCTTCGTTCTAAAATCGAAGAGGTCCTTCAGGCGGACTTCTTCGTAGCCCTATCTAAAAGGCTACGAGAACAGCTTGGGAGGTTTTTACCTCCTGAAAAGCCGATTTTTTCACCACCTCCTTCTTCTCAACCCAAGGTCTCGATTGAGATCGAGCCAGAAGAACTGGCTAGATCGATTGAGGACCTCACTCGCTTGATCGAGTGGGTGAGGAGTGAGGAAGAGGAGGCCACAGCTCTGATTGAGAGCATAGGTGGCCGACATTTGATTGTGTCAGACTATACGGTCTGGCACCGCAACGGCTCTGGCTCAACCAACCTTGGGGATGGTTGGGTCATTCGCTCAGATGGTTCGCTCCGTGAGCGAAATACCGACGACGTTCCCAAGCACAAGCAAGATGGGAACTATCTGTGGTATCTCGTCCGACCGGACGAGTTAGCGATTTCGTGGAAGAAGCGCTATTCAGCTTCACCCCACGAATTCCAGATCAACCATCTGCCAGTTGCCGGGTGTACGCCCGAACAACTGGCGACAGTGTCTCGTCTGGAGGAGGAGGCCTATGCAAAGCATGGTCTTTCTAATCCCGATGAGCCGATGATCGGCTGGGCACTTTATAAAAAGGTGGAGCTTCAGGAAGAACCTGAAGATCCACCAGCCGATGAAAGCTTAGAAGACGCTTTGTTGCGTCTAAAGAGCCACTTCGGCAAATAACCTTCCAGGGCGAGTCTAAAAAACTCGCCCTTCTCTTTCTGTTTCTATTAAAGAGGCAGAAATAAGAAGTCAGGAGTATGCAGATGTTGTTTCTAAGATTTGTGGCATACTCGATCCTAATTGGAATACCTATATTTTGGGGAGTTAAGGTCTATCTGGCCATAGCTCCCTTATTCAAATAGAGAAAGAAACCGGGCGGGTTAATCCCCGCCCATCCTAACTTTTGAGGCCAGATGTGGTAAAATCTTTTTATCCACCTGTCCTTAAACAAAAATGGGGCAGAGATATATAGAGGTGAACAAGGATGTGGAGTCTCATATTTTTAGGTTTGGGTATTTTTCTCTTGGCGGCTGGAGCATGGTTTACTGCTCTGCCTAAAAGGATGAGCGTTCGACGTGTAGCAAACGGATTAGGTATGATAGTAGCTTCAATTGGAGTAGTTGCTATTAGCCTGACGTTTGTTTATTGCACTAACGATGCGCGCGAGGCTGGTATGAGGCAAGGCCTCGAAAGCCGAGCCTCTCTCGATGAGGTTCAGCGTAGTGTAAAAGCTGCATATAAGGACGACCTTCCCCCTGAAACTATTCGGGGACATGACATCGACGGACAAGACCCTAACGCAGAGTGAGGGTCACACACATTTATGAGGGCTGGCATAATAACCAGCCCTCATATCTTTTCTTATCTAACTGCTTAGATGTATAATTAAGATAACAAAGACTCTGTTGTCTTTGAGCACATCAAAGGGGGCGAACTATGTCACTCGAAAATGTTGGCTTCACAGAAATTAGCCGCTTTCCTGATAGAATAGCCAGTGGAGTTATTGGCAGCATATTTGCTGCTATGGCAATATTCTATTTTCAGGAGGGAAGCTCAGGTTTCTATTATTGTTCAGTTGGAACGATAGCCAGCTGCTACAATATGGCATTCCCTAGCCATTTGGCTAAAGGTACAAAACATCTGTTCGGTTTCTTGGTGCGACGGTCTTAAGTCGCACCGTTTCCTTTTTGTGAGAGAAAACCCGCTCCGGTTGTGACGTTTCATTTTATGGATCGTTACGCTACCGACCGGAGTGGATTTGCCTTCATAAAATACAGGGAGGTGTTCTTATAGTTAAGTTTAGATGGGCCTTATTAGTAGCTTTGATTATTTCTGTAATTGTGTGGGTATTGGAGGGTAACTTTCAGAGTTTACCTGACCAGTACCGCCCAAATCCCTTGCTCGACGCACTTATCGCGTTCGGGCTAACTATGGCAATATTCGTTGTTGCCTATCTTTGCATCGAGCCGAAGAGAGCTAGGGCTCTACGGAGGCAAAAAAGATCGGGGAGCCTCAAATACAGGTAGGGCCTTGGCCCTAGTGGGGGGGGGTGTAATAATGACAATTGCTTTTGAAAGTGCGGTGATAGTCATCGGGATTGTCGCCGCACTATTCGTCCTCTACTCAGTTATGAGGGGGACAAAACGTTAAGGGTCACGCACATAGTTGCGGGACCCTTTTTTGTTGTTTAATAATTTATTTTATGTCAAAAAAGACATAAAGAGATTGCTTTGTCGTTATCACTCCTCGCAATGACGGGGAAAACCCTGCACCTGATGGTGCGGGGTACCCAAAAATATTGACAATCTTTATAG
>CAZQGP010000040.1:0-6885 GCA_964593075.1 uncultured Candidatus Saccharibacteria bacterium | reverse complement strand
AATCCATATCGGAAAATCTCTAACTAAAGGCTTAGGGGCTGGAAGCGATCCTGAAGTTGGAAAGAAATCAGCGGAAGAAGACAGCGAGACGGTCTACGAAGCCCTAAAAGGGGCTGACATGGTTTTTATAACATACGGGGCTGGAGGTGGAACTGGGACTGGTGCTGCTCCGGTTGTAGCAAATATATCAAAAGAAGTAGGAGCTTTAACTATTGGCGTTATTACAAAGCCATTCGCATTTGAAGGTGAAAAACGAAAGAGAATTGCTGAAGAAGGTGTCGATGAGCTACGAGATAAGGTAGATGCGTTGATTACTATTCCAAATGACCGCTTACTTCAGGTCGTAGATAAGAAAACTTCACTTTTAGACGCATTTCAAGTCGTCGACGATGTTTTAAGACAAGGTGTTCAAGGAATTTCTGATTTAATAACAGAGAGCGGCTTAATCAATGTCGATTTTGCTGACGTTAAAACAATAATGTCAAACGCTGGTTCAGCTTTGATGGGTATTGGACGTGGCAGCGGCGAGAATAGAGCCATAGAAGCCGCAAAACAAGCGATAAACTCACCCTTGCTTGAACTATCTATCAATGGGGCAAAAGGCGTCCTCTTTAATGTAACGGGTGGCAGTGATCTTGGTATGCACGAAATTGACGAGGCCGCAAAAGTCATTACAAATGCAGTTGATCCTGAAGCAAACATTATTTTTGGAGCGGTCATTGATCCAAACATAACCGGGGAGATTAGAATTACTGTTATTGCAACCGGCTTTGAGGGGGTCCATAACCCAATTCAAGCCCATCACCCACTTGATTTTGAAGCTAGAAAAGGCGTTCCGACAATTGAGCCTGAGAAGGATGAGTCGGACGACGAAAGTGATGAGGAATGGGAGATTCCAACTTTTATTAGAAAAAGAATGGAGTAGACTATATTTTAGCCAATTATTAATAGGAGCCATACGGCTCCTATTTTTTATATTATTTAAATGTGGAAAAATAATATTTTCCCTTTATAAAAGTTAAATTTGTTGTGGATAAGAAAAAGCTTGACACCACATATCTAGCGTACTAACATATAGTCAATACACCATATATCGTGTTTCAGTCGATATTTAAGTTTTTGAGAATAATATGAAATGTCCAAATTGTCAGTCCGAAAACCTTAAGGTTTTAGAGAAAAGGGATATCGATGGCGAAGTTGCGATACGGCGTCGCAGAGAGTGCCTCGAGTGTAGCTTTCGTTTCACAACATATGAGAGGCCCGAGGCCCCCATGTTGGTAGTAATTAAGAAAGACGAGAGGAAAGAAGTATATTCAAAAGAAAAGATGGCAAAGGGTGTGTTTAAAGCACTTGAAAAGAGGCCAATAGCCGAACCTCAGATAGAAAATATACTAAGTGACATTGAAAAAGAAATTTATGCGAGCGGCGAAAAAGAAGTTTCGAGTAAAATAATCGGAGATATTATTTTAAATAAGCTTCGAGGGATCGACGAAGTCGCTTATATGCGATTTGCAAGTGTCTATAAATCGTTTGATGACATTGATAGCTTTAAGATAGAAGCCGAAAATTTAGGAAAAGTTAAATAAAAACAAAAACCCCAGAGTGCCTTGAAAAACAAGTGGGGTCGAGGAGGAAAGAAAAATGGTGGTGAAAGACGAAATTCAGCAAAAACAGCTATCGCTGGAAAAGAAGCATCTTATAAAAAAGCCTTTTCTAAAGGTTATAAAAAGAGATGGAAAAATTGTTAAATTTGATCAAGAAAAGATAACTAAAGCGCTATTTAAGGCTGGAGAGGCAACAGGCGAATTTAATTATGTGATTGCGGGAAAATTAACTAATAAGGTCACTGATCATCTTCACAAACAATATGATGCAGACCATCTACCAGGGGTAGAGAAGATCCAAAACGTCGTTGAACACGTTTTGATGGATTCGGTTTTCGAGGAAACGGCGAAAGCGTATATAGTATACCGAAAACAACATGAAGAGTTACGCAAAATTCGATTGATGGACACAGAGACGTTGATGGATGACTATATTGGGGAAGAGACCTGGTATGTACGCGAAAATGCTAATATGAGCTACAGCCTTCAAGGATTACGAAACTTTATCTCAGACAAAATTACTGAAAAATATTGGTTGAATAAACTTTATCCTAACGAGGTAAAAGAAGCACACGAAAATGCAGATTTCCATATCCATGATCTTGGTTTTTTAGCGGTCTACTGTTGCGGCTGGGATCTTAAGGATTTACTCTTAAGGGGTTTTGGTGGCGTTCCAGGTAAGATTCAAAGTCGACCTGCAAAACATCTTAAAGCTTTACTTAATCAAATCGTTAATTTTATGTATACGGTCCAGGGAGAAAGTGCCGGCGCTGTTGCTTTTTCTAATTTTGATACTTTAGTCGCACCGTTTATAAAGTTTGATAAATTAGATTACAAGCAAGTTAAACAAGCGATGCAAGAATTCGTTTATGGTATGAATATACCAACTAGGGTTGGTTTTCAAACGCCATTTACCAACATAACGATGGATTTGAATCCATCTGGGCAGTTGGCAGACGAAAACGTGATCATTGGTGGAAAGCCACAAAAAGAAAAATATAAAGACTTTCAAAATGAAATGGATATGATAAATCAAGCTTTTGCCGAAGTGATGTTAGAAGGCGACGCAAATGGGCGAATCTTCTCGTTCCCTATCCCAACTTATAATATTACAAAGGACTTTAAATGGGAGAATACAAAATTAGATTCAGTTTGGGAAATGACTGCAAAGTATGGCATCCCCTATTTTTCAAATTTTGTTAATTCCGACATGTCTCCAGATGATGCCAGAAGTATGTGTTGTCGTCTTAGATTAGACAATCGAGAGTTAAGGAAGAGGGGTGGGGGCTTATTCGGATCTAACCCCCTAACGGGCAGTATTGGGGTTGTCACGATTAATATGGCGAGACTTGGTTATCTGACAAATAATGAAAAAGAATATTTAGAGAGGTTAGACCATTTGATGGACCTGGCAAAAGAATCACTAGAGATAAAACGAAAGGTGATTGAGAGATTTATGGATCAAGGTCTTTATCCGTTTGCTAAGTTTTATCTAGCAGATGTAAAAATACGCTTTGGGCATTATTGGGCTAATCACTTTTCAACCATCGGACTTCTTGGGATGAACGAGTCTATCCGAAATCTTTTTGATGATAAAGAGGATATTACAACCAAAAAAGGTCATGCGTTTGCAATCAAAGTCATGGAACATATGAGAGACAGAATGAGTGCCTATCAAGAAGAAACGGGTAATATGTATAATTTAGAGGCGACACCGGGCGAGGGGACAACGACTCGTTTTGCGAAAAGAGATAAAGAGCAGTATAGCGATATTTTAGTGGCAAACGAAGAGGCGTATAGGGGTCTTGGGGCAAATCCTTATTACACTAATTCAACTCAACTCTCCGTTAACCACACAAATGATATATTTGAAGCGCTTGATTTACAAGATGGTCTACAGACGATGTATACCGGAGGAACAGTTCTGCATATATTTATTGGAGAAAGACTAGATAACATTGAATCGGTTAAAAATCTAGTAAAGAAAGTTTCAAGTAATTATCATCTGCCATACTTTACTCTATCGCCTACTTTTTCTGTTTGTCCTAAACACGGCTATTTAAAAGGTGAACACAAATATTGTCCAATTTGTGATGAGGAAATTGGTTATCAACCCCAAACAACAATTAATTTAAAGATAAAACAAAAAGTAAAAGTATAGGAGGCTATAATGACATTAGAAGAAAGAGACAATCTAGAAGGCAAAAGAACTGAGTGTGAGATATATTCTCGCGTTGTGGGATATATCAGGCCAGTTAATCAATGGAATGATGGTAAAAAGGCCGAGTACGCGGACAGGGTGACGTTTGAGCTAGAAACAAACAGCTATTAAAGATGGAAATCAATGGGCTAGTCAAAACATCGCTAATTGATTACCCGGAGAAAATTGCAGCCGTGATCTTTACTCAAGGCTGCAATTTTCAGTGTGGTTTTTGCCACAACCCAGATCTAATTGAGATTAAAAAGGGAGGTGTAACTCCTGCCGACGTTTATAAGTATTTAGAAACTCGAATTGGCAAGCTAGACGGAGTGGTTATCACAGGAGGTGAGCCACTAATTCAAAATGACCTAAAGACATTTATCGAAAGAGTCAAAAAGATGGGTCTCTTGATAAAACTTGATACTAATGGGAGCAACCCAAGTAAATTAGAATCATTTATGCATCAAAATCTCCTTGATTACATTGCAATGGACATTAAGGGGCCGCTTGAGGATTATCCTGTAATTTCAAAATATTCGAACAAAAATGTTATTCATAAAAGTATAAAAGTACTCATGGGTAGTGAGGCTAAATATGAATTTAGATCAACTGTACTACCTTTTTATCATAGAATAACTGATTTTCACAAAATAGGTAAATTAATATATGGCGCAAAAATATATACAATTCAAGGCTTTAGACCTCAAATAACCTTCGATAAAAAGCTTCAGGATAAGCGTAGTTTTACCCGTAAGGAGTTAGAAGAAATTGCAAAGATTATGAAAAAGTATGTCGAGAGGGTTGTAATTCATGATAATCTGTCATAACTTTTGGTATAATGTAAGAAAATATTAAAAGCAAAGGAATATCATGACCAAAGCAAATGAGAATGAGGGCGAAGAAATAATTGTAACAAATAAGAAGATGTGTTGTTCGGGTATGGACGGTAGAATATTTCTTGGTTTAGTTCTAATATTTCTCGGAGGATTATTTCTTTTACAGAATTACTTTGACGTAGAAATTTGGGAAGCTTTCTGGCCAATCATGTTAATACTAATTGGCATTTTTTTAATTATTAAGAAAAGATGAAAATAGTAAGGGCATAAATTATGTGTGGAATAATTGGATATATCGGTGATAAAAATGTTCAACAGATATTACTTGAGGGCTTAAAAAGGCTGGAATATCGTGGTTATGATTCAGCTGGAATTGCGGTTATCTCTAAGGATAAGCTTATCGTGACCAAATCGACAGGAAGGGTGGCAGCACTTGAAGAAAAGATAAAGAACACAGACAGTAATACTGGGATAAGTCACACTAGATGGGCAACTCATGGTGAGCCAACCGAGATTAATGCACATCCTCATACTTCCTGTCTTGGAGATATAGCCTTAGTTCATAACGGAATTATCGAAAATTACAATACACTTAAGGACGAGCTAAAAAAGAAAGGACATGTCTTTCTCTCAGAGACAGACACCGAAGTTTTGGTTCATTTGGTTGAAGAGTTCTACAAAGACAATCTCCTTTCCGCGGTCCAGGAGGCTTTGTCTAAAGTGAAGGGAACTTACGGTATTGCTGTAATTTCGGCCAAAGAGCCTGAGCGTATTATAGCTGCCAGATACGGTAGTCCCCTTATTTTGGGAATAGGCGATAAAGAAAATTTTGTGGCTTCTGATGTCTCTGCGATACTTGGTCATACCAACCAAGTTATATATTTAAATGATGGAGAGATTGCCGATGTGAATAGGGATAAATTTGAAATATATGATCTACAGAGAAAGAGAATAACCTGTGAAATTAATGAAGTAAGCTGGACACTTGAGGAAACAAAAAAAGGCGGTCACAAGCACTACATGATAAAGGAAATCTTGGAGCAACCAGAGGTGATTCGAAATTCTATCCGGGGGAGAATGATTGTTAAGGAGGGAGATGTAAAACTGGGGGGACTAGAGGAAGTCCAAGAAAGATTAAGAAATATAAATAGAATTATTATTGTGGCCTGTGGTACGGCTAGATTGGCTGGCTTGGTCGGCGAATATATGCTTGAAGAATACGCCGGTATTCCTGTTGAGGTTGAATATGCCTCAGAATTTCGTTATCGACTACCAATTATAGATAACAAAACGGCGGTTTTGGCCATAAGTCAGTCGGGAGAAACGGCTGATACATTGGCGGCGATCCGTGAGGCAAAGAAGAAGGGAGCATTGACTTTAGGCATAGTCAACGTGGTTGGATCAACTATAGCAAGAGAAACGGATGCTGGTATATATAATCATGCTGGTCCTGAAATAGCCGTCGCATCAACTAAAGCCTTTACCTCACAATTGTCGGTCTTAACCTTAATCACCGTTATGCTGGGGAGGCAAAGGTCGATGTCAAAATCAATGGGAGAAAATATTTTAAAAGAGCTTAATCTTTTGCCAGATAAAATCGAAAAAATTCTAAGAAATCGTTTTGAAATACATAAATTAGCTAAAAAATATACAAAATATGATCATTTTATGTATCTTGGTCGAAAATATTGTTTTCCGGTGGCTGAAGAAGGAGCCTTAAAACTTAAGGAAATTTCATATATCCACGCCGAAGGGTATGCTTCTGGGGAGATGAAACATGGTCCAATCGCCTTGATTGATGCAAACTTCCCTGCTTTTGTAATTATTCCAGAAGATAGTGTTTACGAAAAAGGCGTTTCAAATGTTGAGGAAATTAAGGCCCGAGGTGGTCGAATTATCGCTTTGACAACTGAGGGTTCAAAAGGAATTAAAAATATCTCTGATGATGTAATCTATATTCCAAAGACACTTGAGATGCTTACCCCCTTAATTGCTGTTGCTCCCTTACAACTCTTCGCTTATTATGTCGCTGTTGAAAAAAAACTAGATGTTGATAAACCAAGGAATCTAGCCAAAAGTGTAACTGTCGAGTAGCGATTCTTCTTTAACATTAATAGTATTTTATAAAAAATTTAACAAAAAAAATAATACAAAAGAAATAAAATATTAATTAAGCAAAGTTATTTTTAGGTGTTTTAACGAAAGAACATTTCTGTTATATTAAAAGCATGGTTTTAAAAGTATT
>CAZQGP010000039.1:0-2999 GCA_964593075.1 uncultured Candidatus Saccharibacteria bacterium | reverse complement strand
TGTCAAAAAGCTTGGGGTCGTCTTTGATCATATCGGCGGCGTCTTTGTAATTTTCGTAAGAGATAACTTTGCCTGACAAGTCTAACTTTAATAAGATGTCGATTAGTTTGATGGTTGAAGCTTTGCCGGCCATATCGTTGTCAAAGGCGATAAAGAAGTTATGAGTGTATTTGGATAGGATTTGGGCGTGAGATTCGGTGATGGCGGTACCCGAGGAGGCAACGGTCTCGGAATAATCGGCGCTGTGGAGCATAACTACATCCATCTGGCCTTCGACAACAATAACGCGGTCTTTTTGTTTGATGGCGTTTTTGGCGATATTTAAGCCATAAAGATACCTACCTTTATTAAAGAGGGCCGTTTCGGAAGTGTTTAAGTATTTTGGTTCTTGTTCGGTGAGTGATCTACCCGTAAAAGCGATAACATTATTTAGAACATCAAATAGGGGGAAAATCAGGCGACCCCTAAATCTTTCGGGGGAGCCGGCACGGGTGATTTCGGCAGCCATAATGCCTTTTTTCATCAGGATGTTTTTAAGATCTACTGATGGTGGTAGATAGCCAATACGGAACAGATCAATCATTTTATCGGGGACTTGGCGTTTGGTTAAATAATCACGGGCGATTTTGCCTTGGACATGTTCTTTGAAAAGTTTTTGGAAAACTAAACTTGAATAGTTATTTATGGAATAGAGGCTGGCTTTGCGGGTTTCGGTCTGATGTTCGGTTTTTGTACGTGGCTGAAGCTTAACACCTGCTTTATCTGCCAAAAGTTTTAGAGCATCGCCAAATTCCAAGCTTTCGATTTCTTGAATGAAAGTGAAGACATCGCCGCCTTTAGCGCATCCGAAGCATTTCCAGATGTTCTTTTCGGGGCTGACCATGAATGATGAAGTCTTTTCCTGATGGAACGGACAGATGCCTTTGAAATTGGTTCCGGCTTTTTTGAGGGTGACGTAGTGGCCGATGACCTCGACAATATCGAGACGCTGTTTAATCTCCTCTATTTCATTCATTGCCGACATTTTATCAGTTAACCAATACATCTTAAAGTTAGGAGGATTTTAAGGTAAAATAACGATGTTGGAGAGGTCGCCCCGAAGGGGCCCCTTTGGGGCCTAGTGGCCTATCTGAAGCGCAAGCTGAAGAAGGACACAAGGATCGAACTCAACTTTATGGAGAGGTCGCCTAGTGGCCTATGGCGCCGCCTTGGAAAGGCGGTTGACTCGCAAGGGTCTCGTGGGTTCAAATCCCACCCTCTCCGCCACTGAAAGATATTCCAAGACTGTTAGAGCATAGGTCTAAATGAAAGAAAAACCCTTTCTAGTTTGTATTAGAAGAGAATGGTCGATATAGATGAATTAATAGATTTAAGAAAGGAACAATATGAACAAAAAAACATTAGGTCTAGGGTTAGGAGCACTGGTAATAGGTTTGGGAATAGTTAGCGTATCCGCAGGCACAGTTTTGGCATATCGCGGAGATCCAGCGGTAAAGGGTCCGAATTACTCAGAAGAACGCCACGAGGCAATGACGAAGTCGTTTGAGGATAAGGACTATGAAGCTTGGAAGAATCTTATGCAAGATCGCGGGCGAGTAACACAAGTTGTCAACGAAAATAACTTTGCAAAATTTGCCGAAGCTCATGAGTTAGCTGAACAAGGTAAAATTGCTGAAGCACAAAAGATTCGACAAGAGCTAGGTTTGGGACAGCATGACGGATCAGGTAAAGCAGCGCACAGAAATGGTGCAGGTAGAGGAATGAACCGTTAAAAAAATTAAAGCATTTAATGCATCGGGCCACGGCTATGTCGTGGCTTGGTGTATAGATTGGTAATGCTTAGTATAATCCAACTAATGGACGACTACGATAAATTATCTGACGAAGATATTGTTGAAATAATTAAGTCAGAAAACAAGGAACTTTATTCAATAATTATTGGGAGGTACCAGGGCAAGCTTTTACGCTATGCCACTAATTTAGTTAGAAACGAAGACAAGGCAAGCGATATTGTTCAAGATTCGTTTATAAAAGCTTATGTCAACCTCTATGGATTTAATACAAAAAAGAAATTTTCTAGCTGGATTTATCGCATAGTTCATAACGAAGCAATCAATTCTATTAAGAAGTTTAATAGAGAGGTCCCAATTTTGGATGACTTTGATTTTATAAGCGAAGAAAATATTGAAAAGGAATTTGAAAAAAAAGAAATGATTAATAAAGTAAAAAAATGTTTAGTAGAGATGTCTATATTGTATTCTGAGCCAATAATTCTCTATTATCTTGAAGATAAATCTTACGAAGAGATCAGTGATATACTACGAGTGCCGATGGGCACAGTGGCTATTCGAATAAGCCGAGCAAAAGCATTAATGAAACACCTATGCCAAAAGAATTAAAAAATATTACCAACGTTGTTATGGATAAGATCCATCACGACAAAATAAAGATGCGCCCAAAAATATATTTTGTTATTGGAACTTTCTTAGCTTTTTTGGGGTTAGCAGCTTCAATGTTAATCTCAGCATTTCTTGTTGGTTTATTACGATTCTCCTTAAGAGCTCACGGTCGGATGGGAGAATATCGGCTGAAAATAATACTTGATAGTTTTCCTTGGTGGGCGGTGGGTGTCGCAATTTTGGGATTGGCATTGGGCATATGGTTAATCCGCCGATATGATTTTTCTTATAAAATAAATTTTAAAGTGATAGTTATCGGTTTTATCCTAGCAATAATCTTGGCAGGCTTTGTTATTGATATGACAGGTTTAAATGATGTTTTGTTCCGACAAGGTCCAATGAAAGGAATAATGAGAAAGTATTATCAAGAAAATAATATACAACCTGGCCAAGGACGAGTTGATTGGAATCGAAATTCGCATCGACGTGGAATGTGAATTAATGAGATAAAAACGGTAAGATTGAATAAATGGACAGCCAATCATATTACACGAGTCAAAAATTACCGCCGTTGGCGCCGCCATCATGGCTTTTTGGTCC
>CAZQGP010000038.1:0-3343 GCA_964593075.1 uncultured Candidatus Saccharibacteria bacterium | reverse complement strand
GAAGTTTCTATGGTTACTTATTGTATAGAAGATCTATGTAGTAAGATGAAAGATGGATGGACTTTTAAGCGAAATCCGCATGGTTTTATACTTCGAGCGCCAGAAGAGTGGTTTGTCGATATTAGTGATCCTTATAAGACTGTTTATCATGGTAAAATTGAACAAAATCTTGCATATTTCCTATTTTTAGAAGAGCTAATAAAAAATAATAATTTTGAAAATTACCTGAATGCGATTCTAAAAAAGTACCATATTAATAATTTCAGCTTCGTGTTATTAAAAGGACCTTCTCTAAAAACAGAGGTTAGGCTTGCAGGGTCAGACAAACGAATTAGTCTACTAAAAAATTACTCTTTTTTCGAGTTTGAGCAGAATAGTCTCTATGAAGCATATCTAAATAAGGCGCTAGATATAATCAGGAAAGGCTTCGAATTCAAATCTAAGAAAGTTTCTATCTATGATCAGTCAGTAACTATTCGCGAATTCTTTTTCTCCTTAAAAGACCACTTCGCACCATTGAACATTTTACAAGAGAATACCTTTAATAACATCTTCTTTGAAGATTTATTCAAAGGCGTTCCCGAGGCAGATGTATATCTTTTCATACCATACGGATGCTTTAGATATATATCTAGCTTTGTAGTTGCAAATAAAATTGATAAGATTATGTTATGGGAGTTGCATACAGATAAACATTATTCTCAAACAAGCAAGTATATGGCTAAAGACCTAAAAGGAAAAAATGTTTTAATAATTGACAACTCTTATACAGGGAAAACATTAAGCATGATGGCCAACCTAGTAAGGAAAGAAGGCGGAAACCCTATTCGTCTGGCTCTTTTCCCTAAAAGTGAATTATCTATCAAAAATTCAGAATATGTCCTTTTTGTTAATAAATTTATGAAATCTAATGAGATAAACATAGAAAACAAAAATTGGTTTTTAGAAGCATATAATAAACTTTAGGAGAAATTATGACACATTCACCAAAAAACATTGAGAAAGAAATAAAAATCAAGGTTGATAATCTAGAATCAATACAGGCGAAACTAAAAGAAAAAGGCGCAAAATTCCAAGGCAAAGTATTTCAACGAACAATCCGGTTCGACACCGAACAACTAGACCTAGAGAGTAACAAAATCTTTATTAGAATTCGTTCAGGGTTTAATAACGTTGTTACCCTAAAAAAAAAGTTTAACACAAACAAAAATGTATTTGAAAGAATTGAATTTGAAACCGAAGTCAAAGACATAGAAATAATGCGACAAATATTTCACCATCTTGGGTACACTAAAGAATTTATTATGGAGAAATATCGTTCTAACTGGAACTTTAGAGAAACGGTAGTATCGTTTGATGAAATGCCTTTCGGACAATTTGTCGAAATCGAAGGTGAAGAAAATTCTATTTTCGAAACAGCCAACGAACTCGGACTAGATACTAATAATAAGATAACTGTCACCTATTGGGATTTATTCGAAGAATATAAAAAAGAGTCTGGGGAGAATGGGGAAAATATTGTTTTTCCAGAAAATCATCAGTCAATAACTAACTAAATATTTTAAATTTCTTTTCTATGATATTTTCAATATATTTGCCTAAGTGTCCATAATTAGTGATATGGCTTCATCAAGAGTTTCTTTTAGTGTCCTCCTTACGGGTATATTTGGAAAAGACTTCAATCGTTGAAGAATATATCGGTCTCCTTTGTAGCCTTTTTCAAGCCCGACAACTACCTTGCTTCCAAGGTGTTCATGGTGTGCCATCCATTCTCCAAACTCTATACTAGTTGTCCTAGCGAATGGTCTCTCACAATAGTGTATCACTTCTTTAGCAAACCAAAATAATATGACTCCTTGCTCTGCTGCACGTCGAAGATATGTTGTCTCCCAATCTATTTGACCTATATAGTCTTCTTCGGTAAAGTTTTCTTCGCGATCTAAGCGTTTTCGGGGAGATGCTATATTTATTTCAGGACAAATCTTTTGTAAGTATGAGATCGCCTTTTCCTGCCATCTATCAGATCCTTTTATTGGTCCTGCTAGAAAAATAAGATTACCGACTGGCTTGTTCAAATTTGGAGGAGTAATTACTATTCCTTTTTTCTTTGTCATTTCTCTCCTATGTTTTGTTAATCTTTTTGGTTTTTTTATTTCGGAAGAAATTCCACGAAATCTTCAGGAAATGATTCTATTATCCTTCTCCATGCAAGATATAATGGCGTAAGTTCCTTTTTTATTAATGGGAAGTCCGATAAATCTCGATAATCTCTCTCAATTTTTCCAAGAGTTTTTTCTTTAGAGCTATCCGAAAGAACGTTCAAGTAGACCTCGGCTGTTAGGTGACTCGCTGAGTCGGCACAGCAAACGATCTTTGCCTCAATAGTCCTAGGCTTAATATCCTTATTTCTATGTGCCCTTACAGCGTGCAGAATATTAACAATTTTATTTTCCGGAAAGCTTTCTTTTTCTAAAAATTTTCTGGCTTCTTTTTCTGAGTTTGCAGCATGGTCCTTTTCGGTGCCAATAAAGTGCCCCAGATCGTGAAACCATGCAGCAATCATTGCCACATCCCTATCGGCTTTAGGACAAAGATCACAAATTTTTTCAGTCCATCTTGCTACCACATCAACATGATGAGGAAAAGTACGATAGTTTGTCTTTGAAGAATCATAAATATTCAAGAAATGCTTTTTATATTTTACATACATTTAGATATTTTACCACAAAAAATGCTTAACAGGTTAGACTGTTTGCGTCATTTAATAAATAAGCTACCTTGCGGCAACTTATAAAGTATGCGTTCCCTTTGGCGAAGCAAGTAGCGCAGGTGCTATTAAGTTTTACTGCAACCTCTACCTAACATTATCTCGGTTAGATGATGCACAGTTTCTTCTAGCTTCCCCATATACATATCATGCTGCTTAGAATCATTTCCAAACCTATCTAGCAATACTTCCTCGGAAAATTTGTCGTAGTCAAATAGCAAGACATGTATAAGCTCATGGACTAAGGTATATTCCTCGTCTCCGCGGAAAGGATCAGCGGTTAGCAATATTTTAGCTTTTTTACTCAGAATATTAGCCACAAAATCGCCACTTTGTTTATAGTCTTTTCTGCCAAAATTAACAATTGAGATAGAGATATCCCAGTCGTCCATTCTTAGTTTACTTTGCCAAAAAGTGAGAAGCTTTTCCAATTCTTCTTTAATCAATCCGTTGTTTTTATCAACGTCAAATTCAATATCTTTCATTGTTTAATTTTAACATAAAAAGTGTTTAGTAGATTAGTCATTTTGTGTCATTAATATAAATAAACTGATCTTATAGTTAGCTTATTTAGTA
>CAZQGP010000037.1:0-3899 GCA_964593075.1 uncultured Candidatus Saccharibacteria bacterium | reverse complement strand
GGCATATTATTTAATCATCTTTTTATTAAGGATATTATCTGATATTCTTTCAGCAGTCCTTTAAAAAAACTCTCTGAAGGAGTTAAAAATGAAAGTAAGACTGATTGAGCCAGCTCCGCCAGGAGTACATGTTTACAAATATGTTAAATTACCTCGACTGGGCTTGCCGTTGATTGGAGCTTATTTGACAAAACACGGCCACGATGTGTTAATTGATGTTGAAGATTTAGGGCCAATTGATTGGGAAGATGTCTTATCGGCCGATTTAGTCGGAATATCAACAACGACCTCAACTGCAACACAAGCTTACGCGATGGCAGACAAAATTCGCGCACACAACATCCCCGTTATTATGGGTGGTCCTCACGTTACTTTTATGGTTGAAGAAGCGCTTGGCCATGCAGACTTTGTTGCCAGATACGAATCAGGCGAGCAAATAATGATTGAACTGATAAAGGTGCTTGAGGGAAGGGGAACAACTGAAAGTATTGACGGTCTTTCCTATAATAGGATGGGGAAAATTGTTAATAATCCGCTTCGAAATAAGTTGGTTAATTTGGATGAGCTGCCATTTCCTGATTTATCCTTGATCAGATATAGCGAAAAAATATCAACAACACCTATTATGACAAGTTGGGGCTGTCCTTTTGATTGTGAGTTTTGTTCGGTAACAGCAATGTTTGGAAAAAAATACCGATTTCGTAGCTCAGAAAATATCATTGCCGAGCTTCGAGAAAAAAAACCCAAAAGTGTTTTTTTCTACGACGACAACTTCGCAGCGAGTAAAAAGAGACTTAAGACTTTATTGCGAATGATAATCGACGAAGGCATCAATATAAGATGGAGCGCTCAGGTTAGAGCGGATATAACACGAGATCCGGAACTTCTTGATTTAATGGTGAAAAGCGGTTGTTGGCAGGTATATCTTGGTTTTGAGTCTATCAGTCAGTTAACTCTAGATAATTACGACAAGGCACAAAGTGTCCAAGATATCATCGATGCGGTTACTCTCCTAAATGTACATGGAATTAAAAGCCATGGAATGTTTGTTCTAGGCGCAGATACCGATACGAAAGAAGTTGTTAGAGATACAGTTAATTTCGCTATTAAATATCATATAAGCACAATCATGTTAAACATTCTAACTCCACTTCCGGGAACCCCAGTTTACGATGTGATGAATAAAACTGGGCGTATTTTCGATAACGAGTGGAGTCATTATGATGCTCATCATGTTGTTTTTAGGCCCAGAAACATGACCCCCTACGAACTACAGAAGAAAATTATTTTGGGCTATGCACGTTTCTATGCATTGCCCCATATAATAAAAGCTCTTTTGACAATGGACAAGGTTAAAGTCATGCTTAGCGTTTGGGGTTACTCAACGATTAGGTCTTGGCGTAAAGATAAAGCCAATAAGAGCTATTTAATATGGCTTAAAAATCTAAAATGGCGGTAACTTTATATTTTCTACAGACAGCGGGCGAAAGGAGTAATCTCCCTAAGCCCGCTTTTTCTTTCTTGAATCTTGAAAAATTAATCTTAGAATGGTAAAATATTTTAGCACTTTTGTGAGCCCGGGTGGCGGAATTGGTATACGCGCTAGTCTTAGGAACTAGTGCCAGAAATGGCTTGCGAGTTCGAGTCTCGCCTCGGGCACCAAGAATCGAATGTACAACAAATTAAGAAAGGAGTTATTGTGGCAACTATTCATATTAAAGAAGGACAATTTGAAAATGAAGTATTAAAAGCAAAAGAACCTGTTATAGTTGATTTTTATGCAGACTGGTGTGGACCTTGTAAAATTATGGAACCAATTTTTGATCAATTAAGTATAAAATATGAAGGGAAGATAAAGTTTGCAAAACTTGATGTTGATAAATATCAATCTGTAGCTATCGAGTATGGAGTTATGAGTATCCCTACGTTGATTATATTTAAAGATGGAAAATCAATTGATAATATGATGGGCTTACAAGATGAAAGCTCGCTATCAAAAAAGCTCGATTTGCTTTAAATATTCTGGAGTATCAAGAATTGGCAAATATTCAATCTTGATTATATGTTGTGTAGTTCAATGCTTATGACTGAACAATAAAAGAAAGGTGCAAAATGCAAGTCGCAAAAGTAAATATTGGAGAAAAAATAAAATTAACGATAAGTGTTGGCACTGAAACGATTTCAGACAAGACAGAGGTGGTTTATGGTCGGTTATCAGCAAATATAAAAGTAGCTGGATTCCGACCAGGTAAAGCCCCCAGACATATTATTGAAAAAGAGATTGGTCAAGAAAGATTAAATGCTGAAATATTGGATGCAATTATTCCAGAGACGTATTACGAAGCAATTAAAAATGAAAAAATAAATCCAGTTGGCTCTCCTGAAATAAAATTACTTAGTTTTGTACCAACCGATGGATTGATATATGAAGCGATTATTGAAATTTTTCCTGATGTAAAATTACCAGATTTAGCGTCAATTAATGTAAAAAGGGAAGCTCCGAAGGTCGAAAGCGGAGAAATAGAGGAGGTCTTAGGCGATCTTGCAAAACAATTAGCTAAACATTCAAAGGTTTCACGACCAGCAATAATGGGAGACAAAGTTGAAATTGATTACGAAGGGTTCATTGATAATTTGCCTTTTGAAGGGAATAAAAGTAATAAATATCCGTTAATCTTAGGTAAGGGTCAAATGATTCCTGGTTTTGAGGAACAAATTGTTGGAATGAACGAAAATGAGGAGAAAGAAATTTACATTACTTTTCCAAAAGAATACCATGCCACGAATTTGGCTACCAAGAAGGCTAAGTTTAAAATTAAAATGCATGAAATTAATGAGGTTATTTTGCCTGAAATTAATGACTTTTTTGCCACCCAAGTTGGACCATTTAAAGAACTAGCTCAGCTAAGAGGGGACATAGAGAAAGAATTGTTGAATACAAAAGAAGTTCAGGAAAGAAACAGAGTGGAGAGTGAAATTTTAGAAAAAATAATATCAAAAAATGTAATTAAAGTGCCACCTTCATTAATTACCCAAGAAGTGCATAATTTGATGCATGAATCTGAAAAAAGTTTAGCTCAACAAGGAATAACGATTGATAGGTATCTAGAAATAACAAAAAAAACAAAAGAAGAATTAGAAAAAGAAATGATTCCAGAAGCCGAAAAAAGGGTTAAAATTGGGTTAATACTAACCGAAATTGCGAAAAAGTTAAGCACTGAAGTTTCTGAGAAAGAAGTGCATAAAGAAATAGAGAGAAGGTTGTCACAAACTAAGCTAGAAGATAAAAAGCAGGCAGAAGCCTTTTATGATTCTCATGACGGACATCACCAAATAGAAAATACTTTGATTGGCTTAAGGGTTATAAATTATCTCTATGAAAAATGTTCGAAATAATTTTGGAATTAATTTTAGAGAATAATATTTTAGAATGGGATTATCAAATAATAATTAGTAATAATATAATTATATGAAATAAAGGAGATAATAATGATAGAAAAGAATCAATTTCTTATCCCTTCAGTTATTGAAAAGACAAACATGGGGGAACGGGTTTATGATATTTACTCACGTTTGCTTGAAGATAGGATTGTTTTTTTAGGGACCGGAGTAGATGATATAGTCGCTAATACAATTATTGCTCAACTCTTATTTTTAGAGCACACAGACGGGAAGAAAGACATAACTTTATATGTCAACAGCCCCGGGGGAAGTGTCACAAGTGCATTGGCAATTTACGATACTATTCAATATGTACGTCCAGATGTATCAACGATTTGTGTAGGAATGGCAGCAAGTGCGGCAGCCATCATTTTAGCCTCAGGAGCAAAAAATAAACGGTTTTCTTTGCCAAATTCAAAAATTATGATTCATCAGCCTATAGTCTCAGGGATGGAAGG
>CAZQGP010000036.1:0-4947 GCA_964593075.1 uncultured Candidatus Saccharibacteria bacterium | reverse complement strand
ATATCAGATTGATAATTGATAATTAGTAAAATATTTTGAATTTTGAGGAAAACTAAATGAATGCATGGGATTATTATAAAGAATTATTAGAATCTGATATTGATACTATCAATACTGAATTGGTTAAAAAAAAATCAGATTATTGGGAAGAAATTGGACAAAATAAAGCCCTAGAAGTATTTCACGAAGCAGCTTCGCGTGTACCGGCTTATGGAGATTTCTTGAAAAAAAATAAAATAGACCATAAGAGAATAAGATCAATTAAAGATTTTAAAGAAGTGCCTGAGATAGATAAAAAAAACTATCTAAATTTATATCCTTTAAAAGAATTATGTTGGGATGGTGATATATCTAAAATTAATGTAATAGCCGTAAGTTCTGGGTCTACAGGTAACCCGTATTTTTGGCCGAGAGATATTTGGCAAGAGCTTGAAGTTGATTTTCATTATAATTTATTGTTAAAATATTTATTTAATTCAGATAAGAAGACAACTTTACAAGTTATCGTACTTGCTATGGGAATGTATATTGCCGGACCCTTTACCTTCTCCTCCTCATTGAGGTTTGCACTTAAAGGAAACCCTCTAACAATAACTACACCGAGTACGGACATAGAAGCAGCTCTATCAGTAATAAAGAATTTAGCATCTCAGTTCGAACAGGTTTTGATTTGTGGATATCCGCCACTGGTGAAGGAGATAATTGACATAGGAGCTCGACAGGGTTTGGATTGGAGTAAATATAACATGAAATTTACTTTTGGTGGCGAGGGTTTCAGTGAGAAATGGCGTGATTATATCCATGAGAAAATAAATACTGAAGATGTGTATGCAACAACGATTAATTTATACGGCACAGCCGATGCTTCCGTCCTTGGCATAGAAACACCGATGTCAATTTCATTTAGAAGGATTCTAGCAAATGATAAAGATAAGAGGCTTAAGTATCTTGGTGACGAACGATTACCATCAATTGTAAGTTATAATCCAATAATAAAATATTTTGAAAAAACTAATAACGGTGATTTACTCTTTACCTCGTCCTCTGGTTTGCCTGTTATAAGGTATAGAATTGGTGATAGTGGTGGAATTGTAAAATACGATGAACTAAAGAATGTAGTTGCTCCAGTTAAAGGTTATCCAGACTGGAAGTTGCCTGTAGTTTATCTTTTTGGAAGAAGTGATAATACTGTACAAGTTTATGGAGCTAACGTATATCCGGACAATATTAAGGAAGCATTATTTGATGAGGGGATATGTGATCTAATAACAGGAAGATTCTTGATTTCTATAAAATACCGCGAGAATCTTGACACATATTTGAATATCGAAGTTGAGCTCGCGCCAGATGTTAATAGTGCATCAGTTTTAAAAAAGAAAATTGAGGAAACGATTACTAATCATCTAATTAAAAATAATTCAGAGTATGAAGTAATATTTAAAACAGTGGGGGTTAAAGCAATACCAAGTATAGAGCTTGTAAAATATCGTGATGAGAGATTTAAATATAATATTAAGCCAAAATGGATAGAGGGTGTAAATAAAAAATGATTAATATAAATTTAGAAAAATTCAGTGAAAGGGGATCGAAACGACTCAAGGATCTAGAGAGTAAAAATGAGATTGTTTTTGAAATTGATATTTTCAGAGACTGTCTAGATGAGTTGTTTGATATAGATAATCCAAAGCTGAAACCTGAAAACCCTGAATATAAAATAGAGAAGAATAAGTTCATAGATCATTGGACTAAAAAGGGAGATTTCAGTAAACAAGGTAATTGGATTTATTATCCATGGTCTAAAACATTAATCCATTTTCCTGACGAAGATATATATATAAAGTTGAGAACGTCAAGGAATAGAAATCTTATTACAACTGATGAACAAAATAAATTTCAAAGTAATGTAGTAGGAATTGCAGGTATGAGTGTTGGATCGAATATCCTAAACACACTAGTTTTAATAGGTGGTCCTAGACATTTTAAAATCGCAGATTATGATACGATCTCCGTACCAAATCTAAATCGGATTATGGCAACAGCTTCTGCTGTTGGAGTGAATAAAGCTGTTTACTTTGCTAGAAAAGCACTCGAAGTTGACCCTTATCTAAAAATTGACATTTATGACAAAGGTTTAAATATTTCTGATTTTAAAAACTTTTTTGAAAATCCTAAATTGGATTTATATATAGAAGAAATGGATAACCCATATCTCAAAATTAAAAGTAGGGAATATGCTAAAAAATTAAAAATACCAGTAATTATGGCTGCTGATAACGGTGATGGTGCGTTAATAGATGTTGAGAGATTTGATCTACAACCTTATCGCCCTATTTTCCATGGAAATTTAGATAAAGTAATAGATTTGGAAAATATAAAAGAAGAGCTCACGTTCAAGGAGAAACTAACTCTAATTGCCAATATTGTACAGCTACATCAGGCTACTACAAAAGCACAGATGTCATTAGGTGATGTCGGAAAGACATTAAATACTTGGCCACAATTAGGAACAGCAGCACTGACTTGTGGTGTTACTTTAAGTTATGTAGCAAGAAAAATACTATTGGGCGAGAATATGAAATCGGGTAGATATCAGTTTAGTTTAGATGCTGGGCTAGAAAATGAATACCATCATGTAAAGAATAAAATAAAAAGGAAGCTAATTACGGCGGTGGTTATGAAGAAGTTTAAGGAATTGCAAAAGAAATAGTATTATGTCATTAGGAGGGATAATATGCTAGAAATCGCAGTACTCGTTTTAAGCATACTTGGTAATATTGTTTTGGGGTACATATCTTATAGATCCAACACAAAAAGTGCAACAAATAAGGCTTTTGGTTGTTTTGTTATTGTTAATGTCTTATGGTTACTTGCAACTTATCTAGCTAACAATGCTGCCAGTCCAGAATTAGCTATTGTGCTTGTTAGGATAACGATGCTTTTAGCAGCACTTCAAATATATTCTATTTTTATATTCATTCACACATTTCCAGAAACCAGCTTACAACTAAAAGGTAAGAAGTTTATTGCTTCAATCATTCTTACGACAATTGTTTCGTTAGTCGCAATATCTCCGTATATGTTTACAAAAGTTGCAAGCATCAAACCAGCTAGTCCCGAACCTGGCCCTGGAATTGTTTTATTTATCCTCCATATATTGATATTTTTTGGTGGTGCAATATATCTATTCATTAGAAAAACATTACATGCTCAGGGAGAATTGAAGCAACAATTAAAGTTTTTAACTTACGGGGTTATAGTAACATTTGGTTTGATTGCTATCAGTAATTTTGTGTTGATAGTTGTTTTTAAGCAAACCGGATTATCATTCCTGACACCTGCTTATACGATGATACTTATCGCAGCTATCACCTACTCGATTCTTAATTTTCATCTTTTTGATGTTAAGTTAATATTAACTGAGGTAGCTACGGCAATTGTTATAATTGCACTACTGATACAAACACTACTTTCTAAAGGTGCTAGTCAGATTGCTACAAATATAGTTATATTACTTATCGTAACTTACGGAGGATGGCTTTTGATAAAATCTATTATTCAAGAAATAAGTCGTAGGGAAGTGATTGAAAAGCTTGCGGCTGAGAAAACGAAAGTATTGGAAGAAGTTGAAGATAGGAATAAGAATTTGGCGGGGTTGCAGAAGATTGCCGATATTGTACTTAACGAAAGCGAGATGAAGGCAATGACGCAGTCGATTCTTAATCAAATACCCCAACAGATTAATGGTTGTATATGCGCACTGCTTTATATGAAAGAAGGTAATAACTTGGTTAGTTATGCCTTATCTGATTTTGCTTATAGTAAGGAAGTCTATCATCTGGTAGGAAACAGTCTTGAGAAGTTTTCGTTGCCGATCGAGAAGGAAGATGGCTTGATTAATCAGGCTTTTAATACCAAGAAACCGACGGAGTCAGAGAATTTGACTGACTTTATGTCGCCACCGCTACCTAAATCCGTAACATTCCATATCCAAAAAATGATCAAGGCTCAGTATCATTATGCGATGCCGCTTCACTCGGCAAGAGAAGATGTTGGTGTCTTGCTGTTTGTTTTCTCCAGCACCAAGGAGACAGTCACCACACAAGAGTTGGATATGATTGAGGCCATCTCAAACGAGATGAACTTGGCGATCCAACGAGTTATGGCTTACAAGAAGCTCAAAGAAGCCAACGAATATTTAACCCAAGTTGACAAAATGAAGGATGAGTTCTTATCTATGGCGTCACACGAGCTTAACACTCCGCTTGCGGCGATTGAGGGCTACCTGTCAATGATATTGGATGAAAATATAGGAAAAATCGACGATAAATCACGTACTTTCTTGGATAGAGCATATGCAAGTAGCAAGAGGTTGGCCGGTTTGATTTTGGACCTACTCAATGTCTCCAGAATTGAACAGGGTAGATTGCAAATGAAGTTCGATGAGGTAAATATGGCAGAACTGGCGCAAGATGTTATACATGAATTACAGGTAAGGGCTGATGGCAAGAAAGTCTATTTGAAACTTGAAGCTGATCCCAAGAAGATCCCGTCAACATTCTGCGATCAACAGAGAATCCGCGAGGTTATTACTAATCTCGCCGGTAATGCTATCAAGTTTACCGAGAAAGGTGGAGTGACGATTGTGGTAACCGCAAATACCCAGAAAATTACTGTTGAAGTCAAAGACACCGGTCGGGGAATCTCCAGAGAAGATCAGGCCAGACTGTTCCAGAAATTCTCGCAGGTTAATCGGGAAAAAGACCAGCAGCAGGGAACAGGTTTGGGGCTGTATATCAGCAAGAATTATGTTGAACTTCATAAAGGTAAAATATGGATTGAAAGTGAAGTCGGTAAGGGGACTACATTTACGTTTGAGTTACCGGTTATGAAAGAAGTGCCCAAGAGTATTGATGGGGCTAATGTAGTGAATAACGCAGATAGCAAAAC
>CAZQGP010000035.1:0-4483 GCA_964593075.1 uncultured Candidatus Saccharibacteria bacterium | reverse complement strand
TAAGCCAATCAGAAACATCTTTCTAAAGAAGGGAAGGATGAATGAAGCTGGAGGTAAATCCTATAAAGAGGGACTTATTAGTATTTGTGTTGCCTCTTTTTTTGTCCTTACTTTTGCCTTTATGCTTAACTTTGTCTTTGCCGGTAAGGCATTTGCAGCAGCAAAAACCTGGGATGGAGGAGGCGGAAATAACAATTGGTCAACAGCGACCAATTGGAGCCCCGATGGTGTACCAAATTACTTAGACGACGTTACGTTAACATCGGGAAATACGGTAGTAGTTGACACTGCAAACAAAACAGCAAAAACTATTACAATTAATAGTGGAGCATCTCTAACGGTAAGCAGCGATCAGCTGAGCGTTAATGGTGCTGTTACAAACTATGGTGAAATTGCGATAAATGGAGCGGCAACATTTTCTATGTTTAACACTCTAAATAATTATTCAAATATTAGTTTAGATGTATCATCACAAGATTATGTTTTAGGTGTTGGTTATCTCACGAATAGTGGTAATCTTTTAGCAAATTATAGTTGTCGCATTAGTATATCTAACGAGGTAAACAATTCAGGCACAATTAGAGTTAATAACTTAGCGCTGACTTACTCGTGGGCTTTTAGCTTTAATACGCCATCAGGAAACCTAATAAATACTGGTAATATTTATTCCCAAGGTACAGGAATTATTGGAATCTATGTTGACTATGGAATATCGAACCCACCAAACTATGTAAGAAATAACGGTGGAAAGATTTATTCAACTGGATCAGGCGAGATTATTGTGCATGGAGAAACACGAAACGAAAATTATGGTGAAATATATTCTACTGGCACTGGGCAAATAACTTTTCAAGGGGATGTATACAATCAAACTAATGCCAAAATTTACACCACAGGGAGCTCATCTGTATTATTTTATACTTATGATGCACCCCACAACAAAATTTACAACAACAACGCGGAGATTTACTTTACTGGTTCTGGGTGTATCTCAAGTAGCTTTCCATTGGAAAATACAAATGGAGCAAAAGTATATTCTGCGTCATCTGGTATCGGTTATTGCGGCATATCCCTCAGTCAAGTATTAAATGATAATAGTGAAATTAATACGACCGGTGACATGTATTTGCAATTTTCAGGTGCGGTCACAAATCGTAACAATGGGATTATCTACACCGTGAATCGAAATTTTGGTTTTCAAAACTCGATAACAAACGACCATGGAACAATCTATTCAACAAACGGAGTGATTACCGTTGACGGGATTCTAGTTAATCAAAACAGCAGTAAACTCTATATTACTAATTCAACTAACCCAAATTATGGGATTACTCTAAGAGCTGCCGTTACTAATGATTTATCTAGTGAAATATATATTTCTACTGGCTTAGGCAAATTAAGTTTTGAAGGTATAGTCACAAATAATAATGGAAGCGAGTTAAGACACGACGGTTCAGGCACAATAGAAACTTTTGCTACTTTTAATAATCTAAATGGCAGTTTACTCTCAGGCGGAAGCGGTAACTGGGATTTTAATGGCAATTTTGTTAACGATGCAACCTCAATCGTCACTGCAACAACGGGAACGTGGGAAGTAAAAGGTAATTTTACAAATAACAACCCAAGCAATGCGCAGGGTTCAGGGTTTTATCACAACAATGGCACGGTCGACTTTATTGGAAGTACGGCCAGCCAAACAATCTCAGGAAGTAGTACTTTTAACAATTTAATACATAATAATCAAGAATCAACCGTTATGAATTATCACCAAACTGTAATTTATAATGATTATGTCTACTCAATTGGAGGAGTTGATGAAAATGGGGACGAGATAGACAGAATTCTTTTCGCAAAAATAAATTCAGACGGATCTGTTGGTGACCTTTTAACAACCACTTCAATGACAAAGACCAGAACATATTTTGGCGCCTTTGCCTATAACGGGCATTTATATGTTTTGGGTGGCGAAGACATTAACGGCGACTGCCTTAACGATGTCGAATATGCAGACATAAATTCTGACGGAACTATTAGTAATTGGCTCACTACCACTGCTTTTGCGACAGCAAGAGATGGTTTTGCTTTCAGCCTGTATACTTATGACAGCGAAAACGTCTATATTTACATTTCGGGAGGATATAGCGACGCCGGAATACTAGATGATGTTCAATTTGCAAAAATAAATTTAGTGACAGGAACGCTGAGCGCATGGACGCCGACAACGTTATTGGTCCGCGCAAATGCATACCACCAAATGATAGCAGCTAATGGATATTTGTATTCTCTAGGAGGTTATGACGACGATATTGTATATAATACGGTTGATTTTACAAGCATAAACAGTGACGGAACAATAAATGAGTGGTTAGCAACAACATCCTTTAATACAGCAAGAGCAACATTTGGAACTGCAACCAACAATAATTACATGTATGTGATAGGCGGAGACGACTGGAGTGACGCTTTAAGTGATGTACAGTATGCCGCCATTGATCCAGAAGACGGAACTATTGGTGCCTGGACCGCTACAGAACCTTTAAGTTATAAGGTGGCACAACAAACAGTTAATGCCAACAATAATTATATTTATGAGTTTGGTGGTTGGAATTATGAAACAAACTTAACCCAAAATTCGTATACAACGTTTAGCCAAAATGGAACTTTAAATCCTTGGACAATAAATATTATCACACCAGTTCCATTGTATTTTGAAATAGAAACAACCCAAACAATTATAGGTACGCTGACCTTGATGGGAACAAGTAACGATCTCGCGGTACTAAGAAGTACAAGCACGGGCACACAATTTAACATTGATCCTCGGGGGGCTAGGAGCGTTGCAAATGTAAATGTCAGGGACTCAAACAATATAGCAACTCCAGCCATTAATCCAGCCAACTCGCTTGATGGAGGAAACAATATTAATTGGTGGGAAACCTCAATCTACACTCTAAGCTATACAGCTGGAGATAATGGTTCAATAGACGGCAATACATCTCAAGAAGTCACTCCTGGGGGGTCAGGAACAGAGGTAACAGCCGTCGCAGACTCAGGTTATTATTTTACAAACTGGAATGACGGCGTTTTGACTGCCAGCAGAACAGACTCAAATGTTCAGGGAAATATTTCAGTCACAGCACAGTTTGCCGTTATTGTTCACACCATTACAGCCTCAAGCGGTCTTAATGGTTCTATTTCTCCAACAGGTACAGTTAGTGTCAATGAAGGAGACTCTCAATCATTTACTATTACTCCTGATTTAGGATATAGAATCAGCAACCTTATTGTAGATGGATCGCCGGTGGAGGTTAGCGGTAGTTACACATTTACTAATGTAACTTCAAATCACACAATTAGTGCTTATTTCGCATTAGACGCAAGTTTGAGTTATTCTATTATCTCACTTTCACAATCAGGCGGATCTATATCACCAAACGGACAAACGACTGTAGCGGCAAGCGGGAGTCAATCATATACAATAACGGCAGCCCCGGACTATCTAATTACAGATGTATTAGTAGATGGAGAATCGGTTGGAGTCGTAAGTTCCTACTTATTTAGTAACGTTCAAGAAGATCATCTAATAGCTGCACATTTTGCGGCCAGTTCCTACACCTTAACTTACACTGCAGGAGCAGGTGGTTCTATTACAGGAACTACTCCTCAAACAGTTAACTATGGTGAAGATGGTACAGAAGTAACCGCAATGGCTAGCACTAATTATCATTTTGTTAGTTGGAGCGACGGAGTCTTAACGGCCTCGAGGACTGACACAAATGTGCAAGCTGATATTACAGTCTCAGCCACCTTTGCTATCGATACTCATACTCTTACCTACACTGCAGGAGCAGGTGGCTCTATTGTAGGAGACTCTCCTCAAACAGTTAACTATGGTGGCAGCGGTACAGAAGTGACTGCAACGGCTGATGCTGGTTACTATTTTGCAGGATGGAGCGACGGTGTACTGACGGCCTCAAGAACTGATCTAAATGTCACAGACAATCTCTCGGTAACTGCGACCTTTGTCTTTGGTAATATTTATACTTGGGCAAGTAACGAAATTTCAGACACTTGGTCAGATCCCGACAATTGGCTTCTCAATGGGGTACCAAATTTAACAGAAAACACTCCAGGGATTAATGATTCAGTTATATTCAACGGCACCGGACTAGCAGCCGTTATGATTGATGCCCCTGTGTCAGTTACTCTTCTGTCTTTTTATCAAACATATACTGGCACTATAACCGTTAATTATGATATTAATGTTTCTGGTAATTTATTAGTAGAAACAGGGATTATTCTACCTTTAGGCGACGATACGATAAATGGCCATAATTTAACTGTTGGCGGAGAGACAAGTGTGCAAGGGACAATTACGGCTACTTTAGATGGGGCCTTAACTTTTCATAATATCGATATTAATGATGGAGTTATTGAAGCAGTTGATGGAGATATGTATGTAACTGGTAATTTAGACTTTTGG
>CAZQGP010000034.1:0-11073 GCA_964593075.1 uncultured Candidatus Saccharibacteria bacterium | reverse complement strand
GTACCTAAAATTATTAAAGAAAGGAGGTTATATATACCACCGGCACATCATCCCTGGAGAATACCAAGAGGAGTATTAAAAAGTGACATTTCTATTGAGTTAGTAAGGTGACATTTTCACTGAGTGTTGACACCTTTTTTTATTTAGATTACTAAATATGCTATGATGGCTATATGAAATTAGGCATACATGTCTCCACTTCCGGCGGGATAGATCAAGCAGTTGATCGTGCGACTGAACTTGGTTGTAACACTTTTCAAATATTCGTTTCCAATCCAAGAGGATGGAAACCTACAGTTTTCAAAGATTCTGACATCGAGCTTTTTAAGCAAAAATATCTAGCTAATAATATGGATGGAGGGGTTAGCCATAGCATATATTTGATTAATATGGCCTCCCCCAGAGAAGATCTAAGGGATTTATCAATTGAATCACTAATCGTGGGGCTAAATAACACCGGAGCCCTTGGTCTAAGCGGATTTGTGACTCACGTCGGCTCTCATCAAGGAGATGGCCTTGAAATAGGCTTAAATCGTGTCTGTGTGTCTTTAGAACGAATTTTATCGGAAAGTAGTAGTTCGGCTATGCTTTTGCTTGAAAATACCGCAGGCGCCGGTAATTTAGTCGGTAAAAATTTCACTGAGCTTGGTTCGATTTTTAAACAAATTAGGTCAGATCGTTTAGGTGCTTGTCTTGATACGGCTCATGCGTTTGAATACGGCTATAAGATACACACCGAACAAGGGTTAAGAGATTTCGTGCAGGAGATAGATCAGAGCATTGGGCTAGATAAACTTAAAGCGATCCACTTGAATGACTCCATGACAGATTTAGCGAGTAATCGTGATCGCCATGAAGAATTTGGCGAAGGCTATATCGGCAAAGAGGCAATGATTCGGATTATATCCTGTCCTGAATTTAAAAACATTCCATTTATTATGGAAACTCCAAAATTTAAAACGGGCGAAGCAGGCAAAGAATTTATTGCCGAGATACGATCCTATGTCAAATAAGATAATTTATCAAACCAAACCACTGTATCCAAAATTACTCTGGCAAAGACCAGTTCACTTTTATAAAGCTGAGGCGGGCAAAGTTTTGGTTATCGCCGGTTCAAAAAATATGGTTGGTTCGGCAATTTTAACTTGTGAGGCTGTTTTTAGAAGTGGAACGGGCATATTACTTCTCGGGTTTCCCGAAAGTTTAAAAAATATTTATAAGGATATTTTACCTGAAGCCATGACTTTATCTCTTCCAGAAACCCCAGCTTTAACTCTATCACAAAAGGCAAAAGATGACATTGTCGCTCAATCGGATGCATGTGACGTAGTCATTATTGGACCAGGGTTATCTCAAAACAGCGAAACGGTTCAACTAATTTGGCAGCTTATATTTGCGATTGAAAAACCGATTGTTTTAGACGCAGACGGGCTTGAGGCTCTCGCAAAAGGGATTGAAGTTATTAAAAGCAAAGAAAACAACGATTTTTTGATTAATTATTTTAATAAAAAGACTGGGAGTCTTATAATTACACCGCATCCAGGGGAGGCGTATAAACTATTTCAGGCCATAAAACCAGACGAGTTCAAAGATATAAAAGTCACCCCAGATTATATCGAAAAAAATAAAAAAGTTATCGTTCCAATAATCGCTCACTACTTAAATTGTCTCGTTGTTTTAAAGGGTCATGACACTATAATCTGCCAACCGAACGGCGAAACCGTGATTAATAAAATTGGAGGACCAGAATTAGCAACCTCTGGTTCAGGAGATGTTTTGTCAGGCATTATTGGTTCGTTTGTGGGGCAAAACTCAAAACAAATCTTCGCGGCTTCTTGCACCGCAGTTTATCTTCATGGTGCGGCTGGAGAAATTGCAAAGAAAATGGTGGGAGAGAGAAGTGTGATTGCCTCTGATATAATAAGATATTTACCTGATGCAATAAAAAGCGCCGAAAACGAGATCTAATATAACTAACCTTTGTTCGCTTGAAAAATTTGGTGCCGAAGGGGGGAGTCGAACCCCCATGGATTGCTCCACACGATTTTGAGTCGTGCGCGTATACCAATTCCGCCACTTCGGCTAAAGCCATGTTATTTTAACTTAAATTTAACATTTTTTCAAATATTTGATATGATTCCAGTATGCATAATGAGCCAAACATTGAGCAATTAGAAAAACTTATACTAGCTTTCAGAAGATTAGGAGGAAGTGATGCTGAACTATCACTTTTAGCTCAAGATGTCTTACATGAATATGTACCGGCCTCAAATCGAAGTCTAGATAAAATATTTTCAAAGGAAGACCACGAGTCAATTTCAAGAATAAAGGAATTTAAGTCAAACCCCAAACACCCCGTCAAAGAAGCAACTCAATCAACCTGGCGTAAAAAACGTGTTAAGTATCCCATAATTATTGTTACGCTTTTTATTATAATTTTTGCTATCCTTAATCTTCCTTTGCTTATTGCCAGACTTCAACCGTCTATTCCGGAGAAGCAATATGAATTAGTTAAAGAGGTCGTTAGGCCCGTTATGGACAAAAGTGCTCCACTTGAGCCGGGTGAAGTAATTCCTGGTGGCAATTATTTAGTGATTCCAAAGATTAATGTCAACGCTCCGATAGTCTTTACGCAATCAATCGACGAAAAATCAATTCAAGACGGGCTTCAAAGTGGTGTCGTACATTACGCAAACACCGCTAACCCAGGAGAAGTAGGGAATAGCTTTATAACCGGACATAGCTCAAATTATTGGTGGAACAAGGGTTCATATAATTATATCTTTGCAAACTTAGGGCGGATGGCAGTCGGAGATCAGGCTAAAATTTATTACAATGGCAACAAGTATTTATATCAAGTCACCGAAGTTAAGGTTGTCCCTCCAACAGATGTAAGCGTTTTGGCTCAAACTGCTACACCAACCCTAACGCTTATGACCTGTACTCCGCCCGGGACTAGTTGGCAACGCTTAATAATCAAACTCGACCAAGTTTCCCCTCTATACAAAGCACCTGTCGTGGTAGAAAAATATCGCGAAGTCCCAAATTTGACTCAACTACCAAACACGAATTCAAATGTTTTTCTTGACTGGGTAGCAAAACTATTAAACCTTTAGAAGTTAAGATCAATTTTATAATAGCTCTCGACATTATTTTTTGTTGTTGAATAAAAAACTGATGACTGATTAAAGATAAATGCGTTACTTACTTTTTGAGCAAGCATAGTCTTATTAAAACCGTCATAATCTACAACAAAAAGGCCCGTCTCTGCCTGAATTAAAAGATGGTTTTCGTCGTAATACCATGTTAATTGGATTATTTTTGTACCAATATCCACGCTTTTTTCTTCCATTTTTTCAAAATCATACACTCTTGCCAAATTACCATCAAAATACGCCAATCTTGTGCCGTTTTTGTTCCACTCCATCCCCAATGTCTTTTGATCTAGCTGAAGAGAGGTTTTGGCTCCATTAATTTGATAATAGACAATTAATTTTTTTGTATCATTCGGCAAAACTGCTAAAATGTTTTTTTGCTTTGAATAAGCAAAGACATATAGCTTACTTTTCTCGACAGAATCACTGTAAATGTTCAGGCCAGAACCATCTGGTTGTATTTTAGCAACAGCATTCCCAGTTGCCGACTCATAGACATAAAATATTGTACCGCTGTTATCAATAGAAAAATCTATTACTCCTTTTGCAATCAAATTTTGAGTAGTTTGCCCATTGTTTTCTAAGGTAATTCGATAAAGACTACTATTCATAATACCTATGAGTTCATTTTGATTTTTTGGGTTCCATTCTATTTTTGCAATAGGAAATTTGGTTAAATCAAGCCGATAGCTATAGGTTGGTTCTGTCTTTGAAAAATCCAGGATAACCGACTCTTCGCTAGCTTCTTTTTTTAATTTCAACAATACTTTATTGTTGTTGTTTAATTTTGCCGCTATTATCTGTGGATTTTGAAGCCAGGATTCAGCCAAAGTTATGTTATCTATTGGCCAGACACTTTTTAAATTGTCATTATTTACATCATATTGAAACAATTCCTCTTCATTTTTTGAATTATTTTTTGAGTATAAAAAATATCTTTTATTGGAGCTTTCGGCTATATTTTTTAACCCCCTTAGGTTGGTTTTTTCTTCCGACTTAATTAGTTCGGGAAAGAGAAGGACATAGTTTGCCCAGCTAACCATATTGGCTTTGATTTCAATAGCTTTATTCCAAGTTTGATATCCAGCTTTCTCAATGCTTAGTTTGTGATTTCCGGGCTTAACATTTGCAATTCGCACAGAGATAAAAGGTAAAGACGTTTTATTCTTAGTATATTTTCCGTCTAAAAAAATACTTGCGTCTGCTGGCTTAGAATTAACTATAATCATTCCTGTTTTCTGAAAACTAATATGACTTTTATCAATATATAATCTATAGCCACTAGCCATATTTAAAACAATCACAAGCAATGAAACAAAAAATATTCCTATTATAGGATAGACAATCAAACGGACAAATTTGGTTGGTTTATTACTTTTCTTAACCATAATATTTAGTAATTATAGCCTAAATATCACGATAATACCAACGATTCTTCCTTGTAGATATATAGGTTTTTTGATAAGATGAATTCGATAATTTGAAAGATGTTTATGCTCGCAAGAAGAATCGGTATCGATCTCGGGACTGCAAATGTTTTAGTTTATGTTCCAAAAAGAGGCATTGTCATTAATGAACCCTCGGTTGTTGCTGTCTCTGAAGACAACAAGGTGGTGGCTGTTGGCAATGAAGCAAAAGAGATGGTGGGCAGAACCCCTGACACCATTACTGCCTACAAACCCTTACGAGACGGCGTCATCGCTGATTTCCGAGTTACTGAAGCAATGATTCATTATTTTATTAACAGAGTAAGCGGGAATATCCGTCTCTTTCGACCAGAAGTCATGGTTAGTGTCCCAGCTGGCGTTACTTCGACTGAGAAAAGAGCCGTAATAGACGCCACAAAAGCCGCCGGAGCAAAAGATGTCTATATTATCCCTGAACCAGTCGCTGCCGCGATTGGCGCCGACATCCCGATTGATTCAGCGGCAGGTAACTTAGTTGTCGATATTGGCGGTGGAACTACTGAAGTCGCCGTAATTTCGCTAGGAGGGATAGTCGTATCAAATTCGGTGCGAGTTGGGGGGAATCGATTAGATCAATCAATCGCTGATTATATTCGTCGTAAATATGGTTTAGCTATTGGTGATCAAACCGCAGAGGACATTAAAATTAAAATCGGCAGTGCCCTAGCTCGGGAAAAAGAAAAAACCATGGAGATTCGGGGTCGAGACATGATAGCAGGTCTTCCAAAAACTATTAATATTTCATCTAACGAAGTCACGGAGGCTATGCAAAATGAAATCGATAAAATCATTTTGGCAGTTAGAAATGTTTTAGAACAAACTCCTCCAGAACTATCTAGTGATGTAATAGATAGGGGTATGATTATGACGGGTGGAGGATCATTGCTTCGAAACCTTGATAAAATGCTAACAAAAGCAACTGGAGTCCCGTGTCATGTCGCCGATGAAGCGCTATTTTGTGTCGCCAAAGGAACTGGTATAGCCCTTGAGAATTTAGATGACTATAAGCGCAGCGCTTTGGCCAAATAATTTTTTCGTAAATAAGCTTTCAGCTATAAAATTCTTTTGTTATACTAAATATAAATAGGAGGGACAGTGAAAAATATTTATGTAACCGACCTTCGAGAAGGAATGTCTCTTTTTGATGAAAATTTTGCAGTTAAGTCATTTAAGAAAATGATGACTAAACAAGAAAAACCATATTTTGATATCGAGATATCAGATCGTACGGGTAACATAAGAGGAAAAATATGGCCTGACCACTTAGATAAATGTGCTGAAACAAAAGAAGGAGAAGTTGTTTCCATAGATGCTTTAGTTGAAAGCTACAACGGGTCTTTACAATTAAAAATTTTAACTTTAAAGGTAGAAGCAAATTTTATCCCGGATGAATATCAGCCGGTTTCAAAAAAAGACAGAGACCAGATGCTATCCATCATTACATCGTCAATAAATAAAATAAAAAACAAACATTTAAAATTGTTACTTGAAAATATTTTTACTTCTGATTTTACAAAAGAGTTTTCTGAAGCTTCAGCTAGCTACCGATTACATCATGCCTACAAATCTGGCCTTTTAGAACATACCTCTGAGATGTTGGTTTTATCTCAAGCGATATTAAATCAATATCCAAAAATGAATGGGGACTTATTAACTGCCGGTATTTTACTCCACGATATTGGAAAGATACTCGAGTATAAAACCTCCACCACTATCACAATTTCCACTGAGGGGAAATTATTGGGACATATATTTATTGGGGCAAATTATATTAAAGAAAAAGCGCCAGAAGGTATGCCAGAAGATCTTTTAAACGAAGTTATACATCTTGTTCTATCACATCATGGTTCATTGGAATTTGGCAGCCCCGTACTACCTAAAACAGCTGAGGCAATTGCTCTTTCTTCAATTGATGACGCCTCTGCAAAAATTAATTCTTCTTACATCGCCATTCATGAAAACGGAGAAGAGAAGGAGTTCACAAGCTATTATCGTCACTTAGGAACCGAACTTTATCGGTCGCCATATTTAGATAATTTAACAAATGAAGACATTCCTTTTTAGGTTAATATTATGATTTGTCCATACTGTAGTGTCGACATGGAAGAAATAGAACTGGGGGGTAAAACCTTCTGTTCAAATTGCGGTATGACAATAGGGGAGTCACCGGAGCCTGAAAAAGTTGATATATCAATTCATCGTATTTCCGATATTGAGTCTTTCGGTTTGAATGAATCTAGTTCTAATCCTGAGAGCCCCCCAGCAAGCCCCCCTCCTGTTACTCAACCCAATAATGCGCCCGTGATAACTCTTATACATCCTGAACCAATAACAACCGAGGCAACGCAAGACAAGATAACAGAAAATTCACTTGTTAATGAAATGATTCCGAAACAACAAATAGGCGAAGCAGCTAAACAAAACGATGCTGCTGTTATAAATAACCCAGAGGCTGAAACCGAAAAACCAATTCTCGATGACAGCGAAAAGGTTCGCAAAGAACTTATGAAGATGATGGAGGAACCGACAAGCGAAGGCAGTTTTTCTGAATCGAAAACAATCACACCTCCAACAACTGACGTGCTACATGATCTCGAACCTAATACTCTAATTAGTCCCGCTGAATCAACCTCCAAACTGCCAGACCAATACAATATACCAATGACTAACAACAAACCAGACAATGACTCTGCCTTGACTTCTGACCTAAAAAGAGAGAACCAACCAACACCACCAGTAACTCTTATTGACGAGGCGGGGATAAGTACCCCGGCAACTGAAAAGTTACCAACAGATATGCCGATTACAAATGAAAAGCCTTTTGGGGACATTAATCCAGACTTATTAGAATCCATTATGGACAGTCAAGAGATCTCTGAGATAAAAACCGACTCTCAGAGAGATAATCCACCCAATAATATTATTCAACCTAGCCCTTCTAAGGGCGTTGAGCTACCAAGTCATTCAAAAAAACCAGATAATTTTGAAAAAGAAATTAAAGATATTGATATATTGGGTGCTTCAGGTGTGTTGCTCGACATCTTAGATGACAATGCAATTCAAAAAAATGATGAACAAAAAGTAATGACATACAAGGCGGCAGAAACATTGATTGATGCAATTCCTTTCAAACAACCAAAAGAATCTCGAATGTTTGAAGCAATTGACTCAAAAGATAAAGAGATATCAAGTGAAAATATTTCCAAAACAGCTACCAGAAGTTCAAAAAATATCCCCAAAAACCATAAGAAGAAAGAACAAAGTAACACAAAGGATACAACTCAAAATATCAAATTAGAAGAAGAACACGAAACTATTAATGAGATCAAGAATGGACATAAGACTAATACTATGAACGTTCTCACCCCAGAAGAAATTATGAAAGCTTTCAGCATCAAAGATCAGACAACTGCAAAAAATCTAGAGACAAACACGGACAGACAGGAAAACAATAAAAATACAAATAATACGGACGATAAACTGCCCAATATTGAATCAGACGGAGCAATAAACGAGAAAGTTCCTGATGAAATATCATACCACCATGTAACGGAGCGGGTTGTTGATGTCCCTGCAGAAAACAGCGCAGAAAGCGTCAAAAAGAAAGACATTCCAAAAAAAGAAAGCTATAATAAAAAAGATGTTGATTTAAGTAAATTTAAAACACCAAAGACTAATCATTCTGCTCTAAAGGATTATTTCGCAAACATCTTTTCAAGCAAGTAAGGAGCGTTAATGCAAGAAGATAAATGGATAGACCTAATTGACAACCTTGAGATTAAGTTTGGTCAATTAGACAGAAAAAGCCAAAAAACCACTTCAGAAGATGACACTGGACATAAAATAGACACTTTTGAAGAATGGGTGGAATTCGATACTCCTATGGGTAGGATGAAACTTTCAAGAATAACTCGACCGATGATCATAGATAAAAAATTTCATTATACTCATTCTGCTGGAGGGAAAGGAAAGGTTGAGTATATTACATCGGATACTGAAAAATCACACAAAACAAAGCTATACAAATGGGATGATTTCAAAGATGATTGGCAAGAGATAGAAACAAAAAGTGACGAATTAAAATTCTAAAGGAGAATTAGTAATTATGAGTATGAAAAATCCAGATCAGAGAGTTGCAATATTTATAGATGTTCAAAACCTCTATTATTCTGCAAAAGCCCTCTATAATGCTAAAGTAAATTTTTCAGAGATAGTTAGAACGGCAACTGCTGGCAGAAAACTAGTACGAGCAATTGCTTACACAGTACGTGCGGAGATGCCAGAAGAACAAAGCTTTTTCGACGCACTTGAAAATTTAGGCATCGAAGTTAAAACAAAGGATTTACAGACTTTCGTCGGTGGCCAAAAAAAAGCTGATTGGGATGTGGGCATAGCCGTTGATATTTTAAAAATGGCCCCCAGATTAGATGCCATTATACTTTGCTCAGGTGATGGTGACTTCCAGATTTTATTACATCACGCAAAAGCAGATGGATGTCGCTCGGAAGTTATTTCTTTTGGAAAAAGTACGTCTGCAAAACTAATTGATGAAGCTGATGATTTTATTGATCTTGATGAGGAACCAAGTCGCTATCTTTTAAAATATAATAATGTACAGAAGCCGGAACAAGTTAGACAACCAGAAGAAAATAAACCTCGTAAAATAGCTTTTTTTAAGAAAAAATAATTATTTCAAGGTTGCGTTTAATGAATAATTGAGACTTATTTAATTCCTTTATTTTAAAATGCTTTATATTAAGCTAAAATGAATTTTATGAAATACAATACTAGATTTGCTCCAAGTCCGACCGGTAAACCACATATTGGGAATATCAGAACCGCACTTTTCGATTATCTGGCTGCAAAATCTTCAAATGGAAAATTTTTTCTACGAATAGAAGATACTGATCGTGAAAGATTTATCCCCGAAGCGATAAGCAATATTCATCAAGCATTAGATTGGCTTGGATTAAAACCAGATGGCGATGTGGTCTATCAATCAAGTAGAGTCGCTATATATCAGGAAAAGGTTCAGGAATTATTAAATAATGGATCTGCATATAAATGTTTTTGTTCGAAAGAGCTTCTCGACGAGCAACGCTACAAACAAGAAAAAGAAAAAAAACCTCCTATTTATGATCGTCGCTGCGCTGATTTAACTGCAGACGTGGTTGATAAAAAAACAGAATCAGGTGAGTCATTTGTTGTTCGCTTTAGAATTCCAAAAACTCCAGAAGAAATATCTTGGGTAGACAAGGTTAGAGGAAAAATAACCATTTCTACTAACACCTTAGAAGATTTTATAATTCTAAAATCAGACGGCTGGCCAACTTACAACCTGGCCCATATTATAGATGATCATGAAATGAACATTAATCTTGTCATTCGAGGCGAAGAGTTTGTGCCATCAACCCCAAAATATATTCTTGTTTATTTAGCTTTTGGCTGGGAGCATCCTGAGTATGCCCATATGCCATTGACTCTAGGAATAGATCACAAGAAATTATCAAAAAGGAATGGGGATACAGCTATATTAGATTATAAAGAAAAGGGCTATTTACCTGAAACAATGATAAATTTTTTAGTTTTATTAGGATGGAATCCTGGCGGGGGTTCAACCGAAGAGATATACTCCCTAGATATCCTCGAAAAAATCTTTAAGATTGAAGATGTCAATAAATCACCGGCGATATTTGATATAGAAAGACTAGATTGGATGAACGGTTTATACATAAGGAATCTCCCTGTAGATATTTTGGCAAAGAAACTCATAGAATTTAATCCCATATATCTGAAAAACGATAGAGAGTTACTGGAACGGATTGTATCCGTTGAACAAAGTCGTTTAAAAACTTTGTCAGCATTTGACGATATTAGCAATATTTATCTTGTTTTCCCAAATTATAGTCCTGATTTACTTATATTCAAAAAAAGCTCCCCAGAACCAACGAAAAAGGGAATTGAGGCAGTTATAAATGATCTTGTTAACCTGAAATGGGGGAGTATTGCTGATTTAGAAAAAACACTAGCTAGAGTCGTTGAAAGTTATGCGCTAACGAATTCAGATGTGTATTGGCCTGTTCGGGTGGCATTATCCGGTAAAGATAAAAGTCCTTCTCCTTCAGAACTTTTGTGGGTACTAGGGAAAGACGAATCTCTACTGAGATTAAAACATGCTCTAAATATAATTGTCTGAATACCATACTTGTTCATTATTGAAATAATGCCTTTTATAAGATAAAATTAGTTAGCAATTTTTTTGGGGAGTGGCCAAGCGGTAAGGCACCGGGTTCTGGTCCCGGTATTCGGGGGTTCGAATCCCTCCTCCCCAACCAATTTAGTAAAAAAAGACTTTTAGAATTATTTATTATACGAGTCAAGCAATTAGTTGACCCAAGCGAACGGGGGTTGTTGGGCAATTAGGAAATCGTAGTCTAGCCTCCTTTCTGTTT
>CAZQGP010000033.1:0-7469 GCA_964593075.1 uncultured Candidatus Saccharibacteria bacterium | reverse complement strand
TTAAGCCCAGAAGGGGTCAACATTTTAGACAGACCCAGATAATTCGTATTCTGAAAGCCGTTGCATAAACAGGAGGTTATATATGGATAAAAAGATAATAGCCTTTGCAAAAGCCACTAGGGCTGTTTTTCAGGAGGATGAACTTGATCCTTTGATTTTGGTAAATGATCAGATGCCTCATGGATACCTTACAAGAATCCGTGAAATATTGCCTTCGAGCTTTTCATGGCCTAGAGACAACGCAGGGTTATCTAGGTATTATCTCGCCAACAAACAAGTTATTCTGAAAACTTTGAAGTCTGATTCTAGTGAATCTAATACATTAGTGAGTGACAATATCCCAAAACATTCTGAACCAGAGAAGGCTATATCATCAGAACACAGAGGCTATATTTCTGAGAGTGATATTGTAAAACTGATCAATGAAGTCCTTGATAAGAGAATTCTGGACGTTAAGAACGCAGTTCAAATTGAGATAAATAAACACGAGTCTCCTCCACTACCAAAGACAACAAAAGGTCAAGGGCAAGGACGGAAGGAAAACCGCAAATACGCTATGATCACCCCAACGATTGACATTGTCCTGCGTGATTTATTCATCAAGGAAACGAAGAAAAGGAATATCAGTCAAGGCAAGTTAATGGATCAGATTTTATGGCACTGGTTTCAAAAACCAAAATTATCCTATGATGATGATTAGAAAGAACTTGTTATTGAGGCTGTCTAGATATATGACTTCCTAAATTGTCACAGGGCATGCTACCGATAGGCGATGACCTGTTTTTCGATAACCCATAGAACGACGAAGGACCAGTTCAGTGATTAGATTGGCGTCTTGATCTGAACTGGCCCTGATCCGGTTAGAGGCCTGTTTTTTGCTAATCAGGCTTACTAGCAAAGTCGTTCGATACTGTCAATACTTAATGGAAGGACGATATGAACGACACTGCTAGATTAGATTATAGGTCATCTCATACCGAACAGTCAAGAACACTATCCAATACAAAACAACTAACCCTAACTGATAAAATCCGTCTCATTAATAAAGACAAGAACCTATCTAAAGGAACCAAAAACTTAGGGATAGAAATAGTTATAGCCACAAACTGGAGAGGCTATTGTTGGCATAGTATTGAAGCCTTTTGCAAATTAACAGCATCCAGTGAATCTCAGGTCCATTCTTATTTGAGAGACCTCCAAGAAAATGGATATGTCAACGTAGTTTCCCGGCCGGGAAAAACAAATCGATATTATTTAGGTAAGAAGTTTTTATCTAACTCTTCTGATATCCGGGACCTAGGGGTACTAGATTCCGCACCCAAAATAAAAACTAAGAATAAAGAAAACGTTATTGAGAAGCCCAACGTTATTTTAAATTTCCCTCAAGAAGAAACCAATTCTGTAGCCCATAGTGATTATGACAACAAAACACCATTTGTAGAAACGAAAAGCTCACCAACACTAGCTGTAGATAATAAAATTATTATAACGCCAGTAGAAACTAAGCCTAATATATCCACTGGTGATAGAGATATCGTTCCCGAAGCCGAACCAACACAAAAACATTCAACAGTAATTGATATGCGTTTAGTTAGCGAAATTTTAGCAGTTACAGGTGACAAGAAATCGCTAGGCTGTTTTATAAAGATAGTAAAAGATGTGCCTCGAAATCTAATCTATGCCGCTATCTCTTCTCTCCGTATAGCTATAGGAGAAGGTATTGTATCAAAACCGGGGGCTTATTTTGTTCAAACAATAAAAAATTATTGCCCCGATCTGTTTACTAGTCAGAAACCTTGTGATGTGAGCCTCTCAACTCCAAATAGATGTGACAATATACGGTCTAACATCTCAGAAATGAGGTCTGATCCACAACCTATAATAAATTGGGAGGATAACTTAGCTCAGATACGGGCCTTGAAGTCTAACCTCAAAGCTAAAACCGGCTATGTGTACCAGTAATAGGAGGAGCAGATGAAGAAATTGTTATTAGCGCTATTGTTGATTGTAGTGTTTAACGGAGTTAGTCTTAGCGGTGAAGTCTGTCAGATAACATTAGGCTATGTTTTCCCAGACTATAATGATCTAAAGACCTATATTATGGCTATCAATAGAGGCGAAGATCAAATCTTCCTCTTTCATCAATATAATAAACAAGGAAAAGCAGAAGAAACGGACATCACTTCTGGGTATAGCTCCGTAGTTAGGATTTTGCGAATCTCGCAAGGAATAGCAATGGTGCAGGATGTCGTTAGTAAAAAAGTATCTTATGTGCCAGCAGAATATGTGAAGTGTAAGAATGAATAGCCAGACAGACAACTGTGATGTAGCACAAACGAAGTTCCATAATAGCGATAAGCCAGCGTTGATGGTTAGATATTAGTTGTAATTTTAATAAGACTTTCTCCTGCCATTCCTATTGCCCCCCAGACTTATCCCGGTTTCTAGTTATTCCAGCCGGGACGAAGCAGCGCTCGTTCAAAATGAGCCCGCATTCTCGGGACGGGCGGCTGAAACTTGAAACAAACAGTAACAACACTCCCGCAACTATAATTCTTGACTAATTTACTAGGCTCAGTGAACTCAAGTTCAAATGGTTCCAGTCTTATCTGATATGTCTGTCATTATAATTTGTGTTTATTAGTCTTATTTCTTTGAGGCTCAGGACGTGAATCCAGTGGCAACTAACGATTGCAACTTCAATGTTGCTGAGTCCTATTTACAACGTAGAGTCCCTGAAAGTGTCCACACCATTGTTCCATCAGAAAGTTTTCCTCGCGCAAAACGACCATCAACCACTACATCTCTAAGTCTCATTTTGTAAGTGTCAATAACACGACCCTCACTTTTCATAAGCGCAAAGGCCCCTATTCTGACATCCATGCTTGCTCCATTCGCTTGCATATCGTTTATGAACTTAAAGTCCTTTAGAGAAAAGTAGGCAAAGGCGTCTTCATGAGTCTCGATGCAAGATCTATAGAATTCCTCTCCGGCGTTAACCATAGTTACCATGCACATTAATAAGGCTGCTACTAATACTATTGCTTTCATAGTCCCCACACCCCGCCTTCAAGTAAATTTGCACTTGAGTGCAAATAATCCGATTTTATATAACACCATATTTATTGTTTAGACGAATTATTATGAGGCTCCGGGGCGCACCTTATATAATTTCCTCAAGGCTCGGGCCGGGTCGCATCAATAAAGATCCTTGTAATGTGTAATCAACCCGCCCCCGAAATCCCTCTCAGGCCGCACCACACACCACAGTATACATCTATCACCGGGCCACTATCTCCCAATCACTCGCTCTTGCATTTCATGGCCTTCCCCATGCAACTTCTTCTAAGTTATAGTTATTGCGTCTAAGGCATGGGTAGGCCATGGCAGAGCTCGCGCCGCCATTACCATTTGGGCTATTCCTCGACCACCTCGCGGCGCAGCACCTGCTTAATCTGTGGCAATCATGGGGCTTGCAATACTTCCGGCATGCCAGTTGCAGTATTCTTTTAGCAATCGTAATGTTCGCAACAGGCATGCCGGTCAACCCCCATGCCGTCATAACCGCTCGTATTTATCCCCCACAGATCGCGACGTCGTACCGTTTTGTTCATTGGTTGTTGGCGCTCGTTACAACTAGGAGCGGGCTGTCTTAGCAGGGCTCTTACATAATAGGGCTTATCGTCCGTAAACGGTCCAGTCGCTGGCGCTCCTCCGATAAGGCTATACTATGTAATCGCTAATATTATCTCGTAAGTCTTGTAATCTCTCCGCCATAATCTCTCGCCTTCTATCGTCCAGCGTTTCCGGTGCCGGGCGCTGCCCATTATAACCCCCCCCCAGAGCTGGTCCCGTTATCTGTTTTCTTAATTTGGGTTTCAGGATTTGAACACGTGTTCAATTTCTAAATCATTATAAAGTCCAAACGGTCTATTAACGAGACATCGTTCTAATGCGTTCTAAAACGTCTGTAGGCAAGAGCTGTGCAGCGAAAAAGGATGAAGTATAGTAATGGAATAACGCCCGTTATTTGAGCCGTGCGAACCCTTTTAAGCGATGTTGTATAGTTAACAAATACAGTAAGTTAAACCTACAATGATAGCATTAATAATTTGGCTGGCGGTTGGCTAGATGTGCCTATATCCGGTCTGTTGTTTACCAAATTCTAAAACCTTTTATTTTATAGAAAGGCATATTCTTATGAAACCCATTCCCTCATCCAAATGGGAATCCCTATCAATAACGCTACGGCTATAACCCAGAAAAATGGGTTTTCTAATAATACGGCCATTAACAACAATATAGAACCAATCAGTAAGTACAAAATAATCATTTTTTTCCTTGCTGTCTTTGCGGCTACTGCTTCTTCCTCTCGCCATCGCTCTTTCTCGAGACGCTCCTGTTTTTGCTGACGAATAATATAGTCTTGAACTTCTGGGTTTGTTTTGAGGTTGTCGAGAAGATTTTGAGCTTTCAGTAAAGTCTTTTCAAATTTGTCTTTGTTTTCAAAACCACTAATAACTGATGTGTTTATTTTATTGTCTTCTATTATACGGAAAAAAGACGAGAGGTCAGCGTAATCGGTAACAGGATCTGCTGGAGATTCATCAACAGCCATAGTGGTTTTACAAAACTGATAAATCAGTTCTTCAGCCCATTTTTGCCTACCAATATCGTCCCTGAGATGCTGAATCTCGTCCCAAAGTTGATTCACCCCATCTTGGGCTCTAGACGCTTCAGCATAAGCGCCAGAAGCCATCCCCATTGCGGCCCAATCCATGTATTTCATCACATACCCCGACAATGCAGTTACATTAGCGACAAGATATCAGGAATCTTTTGTAGCCCCAAGAACAAAGCTGCTTATTGAAACCCTTTTCTAACCTCTCAAAATATTACTTGTAAGGGCTATCGCACTGGGCTTATTGTAGTATAAAATAAGGAGGATAATAACAATGAGACATTTCGTAACTGCCAGTATAGTTGTAGTTGTAGCCTGTCTGGTTATATCGAATTGTTATGCCGAAGCATTATACGATGGTAATAACGGAAATAACTGGAACCGTGCATCCCAACAAGATAAAATAGAATATTGTAAAAGGATGGCTGATAGGTGGAAAGGCTCGTCAAATCCGACGAGTGACTATAAATTTTGGCTTAGAAACTTTGACAAAGTATATGATATTGATTATAGCGTTATAGTAACAGATGCTGACCAAGAGAGGCTCGGTTTAACACTTGAGAGAGCTTCTTTTATTGTTTATAATGCTTATAAGGAAAACGAAAAAAAACGATATAAGTTCGGGGAATAAACCGATACTCCGCTGGCTCTATTCGTAGTAAGTTATTTTCCATCCTCCCTGCTATAGATTAATCAGGATAGAGTTTGTTGTTTTGATCAAGACACCTGCGCACGTCTTCACTCTCCAGAAATATGCCCTGAAAATTTGACACGTATTATCGCCACATCAAACCCCGACCCCTCTCGCGAATGTAATATGCCGGGCCGTAGACAGTCTATCAGCCTGTCGTGGTTATCTTTCGTTCGTATTATAATTTGAACTCAAGTTCATTTTGTTGGGATTGCCACGATAAAAGCTTGCTTCCCGTGACACAGTTAATATACTAACTGTGTCTACAGAAAAGTTTGCTGTCCTTGAAGCGCACCTTTGATTACATAGATACGTGCCGACATGACTAAGAATGTAACAAGGATCAAGAAAATGAACGCAATCGGTTATGCGAGAACGTCTAGGTATGAAAAAGAGCCTATGCCTGTCAAGATTCAAAGAGATCAGATACGCACATACGCTGAATGCTACGATTACGACTTAGTTGCTTTCTATAACGATGTTGGTTTCAGCGGGAAAAACATCTCTACTCATCCGGGGCTACAAAGGGTCTTAGAGGCTGTAGTAACTCAGCGAATTGATGCTGTTATAGTTTATAGCTTTGACAGGCTCTCTCATTATAACCTCCAAAGACTCCATATTAAACAGCTCTTTCTTGAGAGCGGCGTAAGATATCTCTCTTGTACAGAGGATAATTTAGCTACTGGTACTGTTGACGATACGCTTAGAGATTTAATGCTTGAAATTGCCAGGCTGCAAAGACATGAGTCTAACAGACAGAGGGCACGTCAAAGAATACAAATAAAAATCGAAAGAGGCGATAGACTTGGCTCAAATCCTCGATATGGCTATAGAGTAGTAGATAGAGAGCTAGTTGAAGACCAAGATGAACAGCGACTGGTTCAAAGAGTAAGAGAGCTAAGAGAACGAGGAGAGAAGACTACAAGTATTACTGAAACCATAAACATAGAAGGTTTCAGAACTCGCAACAAGAAAACACCATTCGTTCGTAATCAGATACTTAGAATAATAAACGCACTGCCCGTTGAAGAAATAAATAGCTGATAACTATTCCACCAATTTCCCAACTTATAATCTTGCTCCGATATTTTTTGAACTCAAGTTCAAATTTTTATGTTTAGACTATTGGTTTCTTAACAACAGGAAATATTCACCAAAGAATCTCCTCTTGAACACATCAACGGTCGATGTTGTGTTCAGAATCTTAGTAATATTTTATTATATACCATCTTCAGAACACTCCTTATCCTGTTTCATAAACCTTTTAATGTTTTAATACTATACTATTTTCTTATTGACATCATTTTCTGAAAGTATCATTATTTATGTAGACCCTAGGAAAGGAAATAACGATGAAACCAGCGGTTGCATATCTCAGAATATCAAAAAATGAGTCTAGATCTGTCTCGTTAGATTATCAGAAGGCTGAAGTCGAAAGAGTTGCTATAGCCCATGATTACAAAATCATAGACGTTCAGATTGATAATGGCATATCTGGGAAAGCAATGGCTAATAGACCCGGCATTCAGAATGTTATGAACATGGTAAATAGTAAATCCGTCCACGCGGTGATTTGTTACAAGTCAGATAGAATAAGTCGTAATGGGATTGAGTCAATAATGTTTGAGAGTCTTCTGAACAGTAAAAATGTTGTCTATCTGTCAGTTTCAGAAGGTATCATTGGAGATATAAACGAGGATCCTCTGATGCCTTGGCTTCGTGGTGGCCTAAATCAGCGAGAGAGATTAATAATTTCAATGAGAACCAAGGCTGCCTTGAATCGTAAACGAGAGCGAGGTGAACGGCTTGGTGGTGGCATCAGATATGGGCAATCAGTCATAAATGGGCATCTCGTTCAGAACACGCCTGAAATGGCCATAGTAACGCGAATAAAAGAACTTAATAGTCTTGGGTATCCAACAAGAAAGATCGCTGAAATTGTAAATTCAGAAGGTTTTAAGCCCAGAAGGGGTCAACATTTTAGACAGACCCAGATAATTCGTATTCTGAAAGCCGTTGCATAAACAGGAGGTTATATATGGATAAAAAGATAATAGCCTTTGCAAAAGCCACTAGGGCTGTTTTTCAGGAGGATGA
>CAZQGP010000032.1:0-4361 GCA_964593075.1 uncultured Candidatus Saccharibacteria bacterium | reverse complement strand
GAAGTCGCAGTAATGCGACTTCTTTCTTTATTGTTGGTTATAATCTTTGCCGAAATTTCTTATCACTTCAATAAAATCAAAATCGTCGACTTTCCCATCGCCCGTACAGTCGCCTTCAGGACCAGAGCCACCGAAATTTCTTATCACTTCAATAAAGTCAAAATCATCAACAATACCATTGCCGTTACAATCACCAGGTCCATGTTGAAGCTCAGCCCCTATAGGTATTATTAGCTTGTTTTTGTCAGAGTAGGTAATTGATACTTCACCATTTGCAGATATTACTGCCTTTACACCGACCATAGATTGTTTTGAAGTTTTTAACCTTAAAACAGGTGCACCCTCAAAACCTGACAACAGAGGGTAGGTAGTTCCCGAAAGATCACTGGTATAAATGATGCTAGTTATGTCAAATTCTTTTAAATTTAGTTCAGAGCTTGTAAGTAAGCAGTTGAAAGTTCCATTTTTAGTATTACCAAGCATAGGCATACAACCACCTACTACTTTGATCGAACCAAGCCCCTGCTTTAGTTCACCGTTGATATATTCATCAACTTTTATAGAAAGATTTTGGGTTACGTCTAATTTGATTCCATCCTCTACGACATTTGCCTTATAACTCTTAACCGTAATAAGTGCAATTAGCCCCCCGACCACAAGCAATGTAGTAATAGCAATAACTTTATTGTTTTTTAATAAATTATTTATTTTCATAATATTAGCCTGGCGGTTTATTACCTGTACACTTTTCGTCATTATATATTGCCCGCATAGACAAGCTCATGAAAGTTGACAACACATCGTTTGCGTCATACAGGGAGATGTTTCCAGTAACTCTTTTTGTTAGTTCAGCCTGCATTGTCAAATCTGCCGGTACGTCTACTGCCGGATTAAGCCTGCTCCAGATAGAGGCTATATTAGTTAAATTACTTTCAAACTTTGTCTTATTGCCAACCCAACAAACAGTTGCTAGTTGTTCGGCGAATTGTTCAGATGGTAGGTTCTCGTAAATACTATGCCCTACCTTGCACCTACTCTTTACTGAAGAAGGATAATAGCTACACGTAGATCCTATGTTGTTCCAAACCCAATTAGCGGTTTTTGGTTTAAGCTTGCCTGAATTTCCCCTAGCGGAAATATTAACATTTTTTACATAGTTATAATTTAACGAGCTGTATGATTGATCTGTCCCTGAATATTTTAGTCCTAACTCATAATCAATGGAATGACTCATCTCATGAGCCATTATGCTTGGACCAAAATTTTTATCTTTTGCAAATTCCGTATCTTCACCTAGTTTATCGGTACTTGGATCATAAAAAGCATTTTCATAAAAAGGGCTTAAGAATATCTTTTTTACACTACTTAAATCAATTTCTGAGAAAGATTCAAAATATTTTGCTGGTTCTGTTATGCTTTTCGTTATATACCCACTAGGACTCCAAGCTGAAGATAAGGCATTTTTTTCGTCATAAACACAAACTTTATAACTATTGGAGCCGACGTTTATAGTTTGCATTTCGTACTCAAAATATACATCAAAAGTTTGGAAGGAATCTTTGTCTGCGTAAAAAGGAATTGGGTCCGAAGAAGTTGCACGACCTGACGAGGCTACATCAAGACATTCCGTATCTTCAATCTCATCGCCTGTTGAAGGCCATTTGGCGGTCTTTTTAATTAAGCCGTTAATTTTGTAATTGTATTTAAAGCTATAAGTCGCTTCAATCCCGATAAGATCATATGCTGAGTCTATGAACAGACTACTACCATCAATTGATTTAGTGGTTCCTAACTCGAAGACCGCTAGACCGTTTATTAACGGCACCTTATACTCTTTATCCCAATCGTCTTTTATTATTACATAACCACTTTCAGCTATCATATTCGAATCTGCTATCTTTTCGTCAATGGCATTATAATTTCTTAGATTTGGTTTTATTACAAAAAGACCACCAGAGCTAGAAGGGACAATATCAATGTTATAAGTGCCCGGCTTGTCTACAACAACATAGCCAGGAGGCTGAGGCTGGTTGTCCTCTTGTATCTTTATATTTCCTAAAAATGCATTTGCGGAATATTTTAAGTTGGGCGATGCTTCGTCGGTAGGGGAATATGTAAACTGTTTGGTAGATTCAAATTTACCAGAGCCAACTTCATTCTCACTAATTCCACCAACTGAACTATACTTATATACTTTTGCGGTTATTGAATCAATAAACTCTGAATCCGAAACTAAATTTACTATAATTGTAGACCAATCTGCAAAATGATAAGTTGTTTCGCTTGTATTGTTATTAACATCAGATTCATCATTTATTGGTATGTCTTCATCGCCTAGGTTCACCCTAGTATATATAGTTGCATAACCTTCATCGCCGAAGTAATAACCCTCATCAATCATTTCGCTAATATTTAGAGTAATTGGAGGCATCGTATAGTAGCCTCCTGGCGATATCTCGTCTGTAGCATCAGCTTCTGTACTATATCTATCGTAACCAGAATATATTTTTAGAGCAACTGCAACATATGCAGGTGGCGCTTTAGCGATAGTACTTAGATTTTTAACTTTTATATTTTTAATAACTAATGATTTTACCTGTCTACTAATTTTGACAGAATTGGTTGATGGATCATAATCGTTTACCACCGTGCCATCTGTTTTGGTAATATCAACCCTCATTCCGCTAATATCAGGTTCATAATCGGGAAGCCCGATGGTTGCTGGCGGAAATAATGGCGAAATTGACAAGGACTTGATTGTCGCGTTTTTAATAATGGAGTCTTGAGCCGATATTCTTGAATAATACAACTTATAGGTTTTATCCAAATTTGAAGAAGTTATCGGAATTGATATTGTGCATAATCCCGTTGTTTTATCGCAGCTTTCAACATTTGACAATGTGGCCCCGGATAGTCCTATTTGTTGGAAGTAAAAATCTGTAAGCAACTTTGCATATGCTGGATAGGATGAACACGGGTAGTCAATCGGAGCAAAGAACGGAACCCCCGAATTGGAACTCCACGACTTTCGGCACTGGACATCGATCTCAATTGTCAATTTTGTTTGAGAGGAATCGACATAAACATTGTCAGTCGGCACAGTAAATTGAGTTACATCTTTTTGAGCAAATCTTGTGTCCGGTGTTTTAGCGATAGGGTTTGATATAGATATAGTATATGCCGGATCGTAGTAATTTAATCTGTTATCGAAGTTAATTCCAGCCGCTGGGATATCCGCAGAAAGTGATTTTTTATCACTAGCAAGGCTCATATTCACAATAGGAGCGCCAGAAGCTGTCAATAAAGAGACCCCAGAATTAGTTGATGAAGTGTTGTTTTTTGTTGACGTATTTGATGAAGAATTGTTTATATTTTTTAGTGAAGAAACTGGGTTAGTAATGGACTTTAATGAGGCTGTAATTGATTGTGATATTGTTTGTTTCGTACCCTCTTTAGCACTTTTTACTTGGAGGCTGGTAACTGATGATACGAAAAATATAAGAACAAGGACAGCTAAGACAATTATAAAAATTAGATACCTCGGTAGCCTTAAAAACAACCTCCTCATAGGTTCAGCTTATCAAGTGCCTGAAAAAAGAGCAACGAGGACGGTTTAAATATTGATTTTTTACTAAAATCCTATAGAATTACAAATGCACATTCACAACTTGTTTGGAGGTACGAAAATGGATTCCAAAAAATTCGGTCTTGAAGAACTAACCTTTAAAATGGGGCAGCTTAGGAGCCTCATCGTAAAAGGGTTGGCCGCAAAAGCCGAGGACATCAATGAGGAATATTTTCTCTTTGAATCATCTAAGGCAATCAACTCTTTGGTTGAATGCTGTAAAATGTTAGCCAACGGAACCCTCAATGTCGCCAGAACTAACCTTCTCAGAAAAGATCTGGATATTCCGACATTAATCTCTCAGATTGATTCCCTTTTTGAGGTTATGAACAGCGTCGCAAAGCTAGCTAACGATGAGCAAGTGCGATACCACCTCAAGGTTTATATTCTTAAAGAGACGGCTAAGCTAGATGAGGAAATCGCCACTACCCCTTTGGTCGTCGTCGAACCAGCAAGGGAAGAGGTGGCTGAAAAGCCCGTTAAAGCTGAAAGGCAACCGCCGAAAGCTGGTAGATGGACTGAGCTGTTAGCGAAAGTCTTAGGACGATTAGCTACCACAGCTGAGAACAACCGCATCTATGGTGCTGTAGGTAAACCTTATTTGGTACTTGAGGACACCGTAGAAGAGATTCTTAAGGGGCTTGAAGACTATGGAGAAATCCCAACTACAGGGCAGATAAAGCTTCTTGCAGACGTTGCCCAGACGTTAAAAGGACTTGGGTCAACAGAGTCAATC
>CAZQGP010000031.1:0-2675 GCA_964593075.1 uncultured Candidatus Saccharibacteria bacterium | reverse complement strand
TAGTTGAATATTCTCGGTGGGAGAATTATAACAAAAATGAATAGAAACAAAGGTAAGGGTCAGCTGGTATTACTAACTGCAATTTTAATTATAGTTGTGGTTACGACTGTTGGCTTTTTTAGTTATTGGTATTTTGGGGATAAAAGTAATAAAAAGGTTGAAACGAAAACTAGTAACGAAATCCAAGGCTGTGGTGAATTGGTAACCGAAGATGGAAAAACAAAAGGGACTATTCCATATTCTCCTATTGTCAAAGCTAAAATTACTGGTAATTACCAAAAAGATGTGGAGGTTTGTCAGTGGACCATTAATGGAAATGACTTTGGTACGAGCAAGCCTTATGGTGACTATTGTATCCGTTATGGATTAACTTTCTATAATGTTGGGGAGTATAAAATAAGCTATAAAGTGGCAGGAATTGAAAATTGTCCTAAAGAGATTACCTTAAAGATTCCGGGAATGACCGCTTCAAAAGAGGGGGGGGGTTTCGAGGTAAAATAGAAAAGAAAACTAGCAAAACAGCAAAAAAATGGAAAAAAATAAAATCAAAATAATTACAAAAGACAGGATGAATCGAAAATTATATTTTGCGATATTTACAATCTGCTGTTTTATGGTTGCAATCGTGCTGGTTCCCACAGGCGAGCTGATAAAGACCGTTATAACAAAAAAACCAGCTGCTCTGGCGGTCAATGGTTCTTGTGGTAATGACCACATGACTTGCTATGCCGGAAGTCCATCAGACACACCAGGAGATACGGACACAACGTTTGAATGGACATGTCTAGGGAACCCGGGAACAAATATGTCTTGCCAAACAGCTAAAAATTGTCGTGTAGACGGGTACGTAACTACAGGCTGTATCCTTGATCGTACTACGGCCTTGAACGGCCCACTTTTAAAAGTTTGCGGCGCTTCGGCAGCCTATTTCTCAGGCTGGAGTTCTAATCTTACTAGTTATCAATTCTTAGGCGTACAAATTAATGGCGGTGGGCCGTATTATAACCCTGGATACACATTTACATGGTTGACATATGGGGCTACATATTATGCAACTGCAATTTGTACGCCGATTTCAGGTGTAAATGGAGTTTGTGGTGTTTCTGCGCACTCGTGTAATGCAGGTTCAATGCTAGATTCACCGGCGGACGACGCTAGTAACTATCGGTGGACCTGTGTTGGGACAAACGGGGGCTCATCCCCTCAGTGCTCAGCCGCGAAATCAAGTGCTATCGCAGGTACCTGCGGGCCAGCAGCTAAAGCCTACGTTTCTACGGCGACGGCTTTTAGTGGCGCAAAATGCTCGACAGGGAGTTTAGTAACAAATCCAGCGAATCCTGCTTTTCCAGCCGCGGGGTCATCAACAACCTGGACTTGCGGTGGCTCAGGTGGCGGAGCTTCAAGTGGTACATGTACTGCAACTAGGGCTGCCTCTGGCGTGGCAGGAACCTGCGGGCCAGCAGCTAAAGCTTACGTTTCTACCGCAACGGCTTTCAGTGGAGCTAAATGCTCGACAGGGAGTTTAGTAACAAATCCAGCGAATCCTGCTTTTCCAGCCGCTGGGTCTTCGTCATCTTGGACTTGTGGTGGCTCAAACGGTGGGGCTTCAAGTGGCACCTGTACTGCAACTAGATCTGCTGTTGCTCCAACTTGTTCTTCGGCAGGCCCAGACAATGTGAGTGTCTCAACGGCTACTCATACGGTCTATGCTTATGGGGTGGCTAATGCTTCAAATGTATCTTTCCCGGTTTGGTCTGATACAGGAGGACAAGACGATATAATTTGGTATGTTGGAAGCAATCTTGGTGGAGGAACATGGAGTGCCACCATTAACTTCGCTAATCATAGAAATGATTATGGCACCTATAGTGTTCATGTTTACTTATCGAATAATTCAGTTTTTTGTGACACCGCTAACTTTACAAGGGTGTCTCCCCTTGCTATTAACCCTCTCAATATTAGTGGTGGGTATTGTACGACTTCAAGTGTGCCAATAACCCTAACTACAAACCAAGGTGTTAGTGTTGGAAAATTTGGGTTTTGGTTAAGAACAACCGACACAATTAATTGGTATGGTGGGTTATTTGTTTCAGCAAATGGTGGCTCTAGCTATTCTACTAATCTATCTTTAAGCAGTGTCCCGGCCGGAACTTATCAGGCGATTGTCGCATATTCCCCGACGGGGAGCACGGCAGGAGCTGATATGACCATCTGGGTGACGAGCCCTGGAATAATTACTGTTAACACATGTTGTACCCCATCAAATGGTACCAGTGGTTCTTGTGGTTCATCGAATAATGTATGTACCGCTGGTTCTCTATCTGATACGACTGATGGAGCCACGACCTATAACTGGAATTGTCTTGGAACGGCTGGTTCTTGTGGTGGTGCAACCGGCAGCACGGTTAGTTGTGCTTTAGTTAGACCAACCTATACTATCACCCCATCAGCTGATACCGGCTGTAGTATTTCGCCGAGTATAACTCAAACAGTCTCTTCTGGCGGGAGCTCAGCTTTCACAATGTCTGCTCAAAGTGGTTATACCCTGAACGGCTACTCCATAGATGGAGGAGGAACAATTGCTGGGAGTAGCTACACTTTCTCAAGTGTTTCAGCAAATCGTACAATTAAAGCTAAGTGTACATTAATTCCTCCTGTAACCTATACTATCACCC
>CAZQGP010000030.1:0-3783 GCA_964593075.1 uncultured Candidatus Saccharibacteria bacterium | reverse complement strand
GGCTCGGAGATGTGTATAAGAGACAGCGTCTTGTCTCAATAAAGAATATTCCGCTTCAAATCTAATTCTTTTCTCCTTTGGTAATTCTGGTAACCAGTTTTTAATCTTTTCTATATCAATCCCGCCATCTCTTTCGGGTTCAATTGGAGGAATGTCAGGCTCAGGAAAATATCGATAATCATTGGCTTCTTCTTTACTCCTTTGCCCCAATGTTTTTCCTTTTGAGTCGTCCCATCCCCTGGTTTCTTGTAATATTATCTTATTCTCTTTCAATATTTCAGTTTGCCTTTTTATTTCATATTCTAACGCTCGTTCAATCATTTTAAACGAATTCATATTTTTGATTTCTACTTTTGTTCCAAATTTGCTAGTTCCCTTAAGTCGAAGCGAAATATTAGCATCACATCGTAAGTTGCCCTGTTCCATATTGGCATCAGATACCCCCAAATACTTTAATATTGAGCGTAAATCTTGAACAAATAGCCTTGCTTCTCGAGGTGATCTCATGTCAGGCTCGGAAACAATTTCTAGCAAAGGAGTCCCCGCACGGTTTAAATCAACTAAACTATATTCCCCCTCTTTAGAATGTATTAGCTTACCGGCGTCTTCTTCTAAATGTATGTGATTAATCCTAATTTTCTTTAACTTCCCCTCATCTTCAATATTCACACTCCCTCCAATAACGGGCGGCGAAGTACTTGAGGTAATTTGGTAGGCCTTTGGTAAATCAGGATAAAAATAATTCTTTCGTTCAAAATTGAATTTTCCCACTATTTGAGAATCAAGTGCCATTCCTAAGAGATATGTCCACTCAATCGCCTTCTTGTTTGGGACGGGGAGCATTCCTGGCATACCCAAACAAACAGGACACGTGTTGTGGTTTGGTTCAGAGTCAACTGAATAGTTATCACACGAACAGAACATTTTACTTTCTGTCTTTAACTGTGCATGTATCTCAAGACCAATTACTGTTTCATATATTTTCATTTATCTAATACTCAAATGTTTTAGTATATTGCTTATATCCTTCATAATCCCACCTTTTGCGTTTGCAATGTATTCTTTTTTATAACTTACTATTAAATATTGTTTTCTTGCAGTCATAATAATATGTTATTACATAGCTCCTAATTCTTTTAAGGCTTTTTTAAAATATTCAATCGCTCTTTTGGCCTCCGCTGAGTTCAATTCATAAGCTGTTTCATGGGCAATATTGTTTCTCACCTTATGCGCAAACCAGAGATTATTATAGTCAGAATAATTGGAAAATTCTGATTTAGCATTTTTCAGCCGTTCACCAAAGGTTTCACCCTTAACTCCCCTGAACTTCAAAGTATAATCGACCAATTTATCAGCTTCCATAATACTCGTTTTAAAATGACTTGGGCTACCAAGTTTAGATACTTGTTCTATTTCTATCCACTTATTTTGAACAAATATTTTATCCAATTTATTAGATAGTCCTCTTTGCTCTATTTTTCTATTCTTATTTCTGAGAACTACCAAGGCTAAAACATAGGCTAGTATAAAGGCAACAAATACAATAATAATTGTTTGGAGCATGTATTATTCCTCTATTGTAATTTTATTGATTGAAACGGCCTCCTTGGGTTTTGATTGTTCTCCCTGTCCATTGTCGCTGGTTTGAGTGGATGCTATTTTATCTACTACATCCATGCCAGATATAACCTTACCAAAGATAACATAATTTTTTGGCAACTTTCCGTTTGAATAATCACCTGTCATCACAAAAAATTGTGATCCGTTTGTGTTCTCTCCAGAGTTTGCCATCGCCAATGTACCAGGAGTATAGTCGCCAATAATTTTCTCATCATCAAATTTATACCCCGGATCACCCGAGCCGTCGCCTTTTGGATCTCCTCCTTGTATCATAAAGTCCTTCATAATACGATGAAAAGTCAATCCATCATAAAATTTATCTTTCGCCAAGAAAACAAAATTGTTAACAGTAATCGGGGTGTTTTTTGCATCAAGTTCAGCCTCGAAGTTTCCCTTACTTGTCTCTATTTTTGCAATATATTTTTTGTTTGGATCAATTGTCATTTCTGGTGCCTTTGCATATTTTTTTTCACTCCCTTTTACTTTGTCCACTTTCAAATTTGAGCTATCGGTTTGCTTATTCTGACGAAACCAATTGTTCTTGACATAGACTGCCCCTAAATAAACGCCTGAAAAAACAATTATAGCAAGGAACAGACCCAAAAAACTTCGAAAAATATATTTTTTTCGTTTTTTCTTAAGTTTTTCTTTTTCCAATCTTTCAATTTTTCGTTGTTCTTTTTTTTTCTGCGCTTTCCCCATTGCTTCCTTTCATTACCCTCATCAATTTATCTTTAATCTCGAATTGTTTTCATTTTTCGTTTTTTTGTACAGGTCTCATATTGATAACCGAAATTTAAAATTGTTTCTTCATCAAAATGTTTGCCAATTATTTGCATACCTATCGGCAATTTATTAGCGTCAAAACCACAAGGCAAAGATACCGAGGGATTGCCAGCTAAATTGATTGATGCCGTAAAAACATCGGCAAAATACATCTGTAGCGGATTATTGGCCTTTTCGCCAAGCTTAAAAGCAGTGGTTGGTGTAACTGGGGCCAAAATCACATCAACTTTCTTCAGGGCCTTGTCGAAGTCTTCTTTAATTAGGGTTCGTACTTTCATCGCCTTATTATAATATGCATCATAGTAGCCCGCCGATAAGACAAAGGTGCCCAACATAATACGACGCTTTGCTTCAATTCCAAACCCCACATCTCGAGACTTAAAATAATGATCAATCAGATTGTCACTATTCTCAGCGCTGAATCCGTATTTTATTCCATCATAGCGGCCAAGATTTGAACTTACTTCAGCTGGCTGAATAATATAATAGGCCGGAATGCCGTATTTGGCATAAGGTAATTTAATATCAACGAAAACAGCGCCCAAAGCTTCGAAGTCTTTCCTGGCCTCCTCAATTGATTTTCTTATTTCGGTATCTACCCCCATCTGGAAAAATTCCTTCACCCAACCAATTTTTTTACCCTTAATCGATTTTTTTAATTTCTCACTATACTTTGGCACTTCAAAATCAACCGTTGTTGCGTCTTTTTCATCTCGACCAGCTATTATTTCCATAACCAGAGCAGCATCTTCTATTGAATTAGAAATTGGCCCAACACAATCAAGAGAAGAGCCCATCGCAATCAATCCAAATCTTGAAACCCTTCCGTATGTTGGTTTTAACCCAACCACCCCACAAAAAGCAGCTGGCTGTCGAATTGATCCGCCTGTATCACTACCAATTGAAAATTGACATTCGCCTGATGCAACTGCGGCGGCCGATCCGCCCGACGATCCTCCTGGAACACGACTTAAATCCCAAGGATTTTTAGTTACTCCATAGTCAGAATTTTCGGTTGAAGCTCCATGTGCCCAAGCGTCACAATTATTCTTTCCAACAAAAACCACACCAGCTTCTCGTAATTTTTTCACCACTGTTGCATCGTAAGCTGGAATAAAATTATCTAACATGTGACTTGATGCAGTTGTTCTTATGTTTTCTGTACACAAGACATCTTTAATTCCAACTGGAATGCCATCAAGCTTGCTTTTGGTTATGCCTTTCTGTGCCCTTATTTCTGACTCTTTGGCTTGCTTAAAACCTTCTTTCGTAGTAACCGTGATAAAAGCATTTAGTTCGTCTTCCTCCCTGTCAATCACTTTCAAATAAGAACGGAATAAATTAAGGGGCGACAATTCCTTTCGTACAATCTTCTTA
>CAZQGP010000029.1:0-3721 GCA_964593075.1 uncultured Candidatus Saccharibacteria bacterium | reverse complement strand
CAGTTGTCAGAGCCAAACTTCGCAATTTGATTAACGGTAGCTTAGTTGATAATAGTTTTTCCTCAAACGATAATTTCGAAGAAGCCGGTGTTTCTTACAAACCGGCGCAATTTCTTTATAGCGAAAACGATACCTTTAACTTTATGATTAATGATACTTTTGAAACAGTTGAAGCCAAACTAGCCACCCCCAGAGTTCAGTTCCTTAAAGAAGGTCAGCTTGTCGATTTAGTTGCGTGGAAAGACCTGATTATTGATATCAAGATCCCCACCAAAATTGATCTTAAAGTAGAGTATACCGAACCCGGGTTTAGAGGCGACACTGCTTCAGCAACATTTAAACCCGCCAAATTAGAAACCGGCGCGACAATACAGGTCCCGTTGTTTATCAATAACGGCGATATGATCAAAGTAAATACCGAAACTGCTTCCTATGACTCTCGTGTCTAAGGCGAAACTTCCTGAATCAAGTAATTGTATTTAGTTTTTCCAGCTTCTATCCCAAGATTTTCAACTTTTAGAATATAGGCTCGTCTTGTACCGGCATAATAACCAGTTATCTTATAAGTATCCATTTTATTGAAATACACTGCAGCATTCATTAGCAACGCCACATCCTCACCATCAGGCACCCAATCTATATGATCAACATTCAATAAATCTGTCGTTACATTCTTGTATACCGTTCCAGTATATCTACCACTGATTTCTCCGCTCACAGACATATTTATCTTATCATTAATAATGCCGTTGCCGACCCCAAGGGGCGTTGCGAGAATATATCCACCACCTGCTAATTTTTTATAACTCGCAAATGTTAAATTATGGTTTTTATTATTAAGAGAATCTTTTGTATAGCTTCCCTCTGGATATAAATATGATGTAGTACTGCTCTGTGAGTAATTCCCGTTAAGACCAACGATAGACCCATATGAATTGTTAATTAACGCCGGACTGGTCGCTGTGTCTATCGGATAGTATCTAGATGGATAATGTCTATTTCCTAACTTCGTAGTCGATTGAGTCGTAGTTTTATTCGTAACAGCAGAACAATTGCTAGCTGGCTCTAAGCCTCCAGTTCTAAGTGAGCTATCACCACTTTTACTCAAATAAAAACTAGTCAAGTATTTATAGGATTTAAAGCTAATATCAGCACATGATATTTCTTTAATACTATTAACTAAAGGCTGTGCATCGCTACTAATTTCGGCGCCATCTCCAGGAACTTCAATCTTTCCCCTCTCGGCTTTAGTACCATAGTATTTGAGATCGGTTCTAGCTCCAATTTGCCCACCGATAGATATGTAATAATATTTACCGGCATTATTTTTATAAGCATAAAACGCCCCACCGGAAGTGTTCAAATACTCCAAATAATCTCCTTTAGTTGGAGTAATTATTGAATTATTTGTTGCATTATAAACATTAGTTAAAGGCCCATTCGTCCCAGCTGTTACAAAACTATTACCTGTATCAACACCACCAATCTCTCTATTCAGATATGATGCCCCACCAAACTGTCTCGGCCCTACCTTATAGTCAGTAGAGACAGTTTCTTCTTTCCAACTTTGGTAGCTACCATTGGTTACAAAACTCCACTTAAGAACTTTTGCCTTATTAGCATTGCTCCCTGAAGATAAATAAGTAGAAGGGAAACTAGAGTAGTTATAACATGTTTTATTTGTATCATTAGTATCACAAATGTTAGTTTGCCCAGGAGAACTCAATGGTCCTATAAACACATTACTTATACTAAGCTCCCTTAAATTAACAGACCTACTCACAACATATCCATAAAAAGAGACTCGATTCTGTGAATTGTCGTTTTTCTGCATCAGTAATGTACTTCCAACAGGAATATTTTTATACGAATTGTCCGTAAATGTTAAAGTTGATGTGGATGTCGAACCACTTCGGATTGCTGTGGTTTGTTCAGACAGAGCAGGATATTCAGTTGTTATGTTCAAAAAGATATTAGCTGAATCAGGTAAGGAAGGAGGAAGTGGATAACGTGAATCAGAGGTTACACTAATTTTACCGTTCAATATATTCGTTACATAACAATGATAAGCCCACGGCACTATTTCTCCATTTTGTTCATATGTTGCATTGACAGTTAGACTTGAGCCTATTGTAAAGTTGACCGATGATGTATTTATATCGCACGACCCATTAAGATTAAGACACCCATTCAAAGGACTACCTGGATTAATACTGCCAATGCTTGTTGCAGTACTTTTTGAGGGATAGCTTATCGGTTTAACAATAACATTTTCATTACCCCCTACTATTCCATCCGTTATGGATGAGTAGTCAGCTAAAGACCAACTTAGAGTTGAGGCACTATCGCTATATATTCCCTTCCAAACCTCTACATACCGAGCCCGAACTGAGGTTTCGCCACTGCCACCTTCCCACAAAACAAGAGTATTGTCATCTGTAAAAGTCGAATTATGCCCCCACCTAGGTGCTGGCCATAGAGCCGGAGCCTGTGGAGTTGCGGATCCATAATTATCAGCATCTGGTTCTTTTAATGAATATTTAATTCTGTTGCCATCAATCTTAACCACATACCCATAAAATTCTTTTTCCATTCTCTGCATAGTATCCTTTTCAAACACAACCAAATCCCCCAAACTAAACCCCTGATTTGAGTCAACACCACATGAAAAATCAGAACTATCATAATCGATACAAAAATTAGACCCAATTTCTCTACGATATTGAGTAATTTTAAGATTACTTAAACTAATGCCCGCAGATGGAACATTTATTCCACTTAGGTCTGCTATGATCTGGCTAGACCCTGATATCCCAGTAACGACTCCCCAGAATGTAATTGAATTGCCCCCTGAGGTTGCCTGAATCTTGATATTATCTTTTTTACTAAAACCAATAGCCCCATTAAGGCTAGATGTTACAAACGTCTTATTTGTCTCGCCACCATTTATTACTATATTATTAGCCGCTACTACCCATTCGCCCCCTTCAGTTCCGGATCTTTCGGGCAAAGTTGATAAAACTTTAGTTAACATTACGGCGTGGTTAACGGGTACAGTTGAGGTGCTAGAAGGTATTTCCGTAAAGGCAACAGATTGCAGCCCTCCCAATCCGTATGTGCTGGTGCCTTTGTAAACAGAAGTGCTAAATTTTTTGTAATATCTATTACCAATCTCGTTTTTACACGTAGTACTGTTAGAGTCGCATGGAGTCCCCATTTTCTCGTAAGAAAAACCACCCGTAATTAAGAAATTATTACCACTAAAAGAGATAGAAGCGCCAACTAACCTAGGGATACTCCCTGTAGTTTTGACATGATGCCAAGTATTGTCAGATATCTTATACACCCAAACTTCATTTAGACCCGTTCTATCGCCTCCGGGGTAATAATTTTCGGAAATTTGCCCACCGAACATCACTACACCATCATAATCAGTCGCATTCTTTGCAGGTTTATAAACACTGGCAAAATCCCTAACCGGTTTTGGAGTGCCGTAAGGACGAGCAATTTTATAAAGTCCGTTCAGATTATTACTGTAAGCAACCTCGGTGACGACCCCCCAGATAGGCGCTTTATCTTGGTTAGATTGGTTAGTCAAATTAACAATATCCCCCTTAGCCACGCATGTATAATTTAAACAGTTAGGGTTAGATAATGTTAAAGAACCGTCTGCGGCTTGACCCATACCAACAGTGGAGACATATGTTGATGGCTGAGGATC
>CAZQGP010000028.1:0-13790 GCA_964593075.1 uncultured Candidatus Saccharibacteria bacterium | reverse complement strand
CCTAAGATAGAAAATTATTTTAAACTTTATTTTAACAATGAACCAAGAGATACTGACCGATAGTCAACGAAAACTTTTGCCTCTGCTTTCGACATTTTCGAAAGACTTTGGCTTTGTTGGCGGGACAGCCATTGCTTTTCAAATTGGCCATCGTCAGTCTATTGCTTTTGATCTCTTCACAACAAAAAAATTTAGTAATGGCAAGATCAGAAATATCCTAGTCGAAGAAGGTAAAATTGAAAGAGCGATTCGAGACGAAAAAGATCAATATGAGCTGATTTTTAACGACGTCCGCTTGACCTTTTTATATTATCCCTTCAAAATTTTATTCTCAGAAGAAATAGAACAGATAAAAATGCCTGACCTTTTGACCCTCGCCGCCATGAAAGCTTACACCTTAGGACGCAGGGCTAAGTGGAAGGATTACGTAGATTTATATTTTATTATGAAGGACTATTATTCGACAAATGAGATTATAAAAAAAGCGAAGCAGCTTTATGGCAATGAATTTAGTGAGAAGAACTTCAGAATTCAACTTGCTTATCACAAGGATATTGATTTTTCGGAAAAGGTAATCTTTATGCCAAACTTTATGGTAAAGGACAAGGTCATAAAAGAGAAACTGATTGAATTTAGTTTGAATTAACTTCTCAGCCACTTTAGCCTGAGTTAGCCAAGATCAAAGTTGTCCTTTAAATCAACCCCGCTCCGAGAATAATGCTAAAATAATATTGACACATGAATAAGACACTACTATAATAATATAGTAATAAAAGAATAGCAGGGTTTATATGTATAAAACAAGAAAATTAGAAAAAACTATCTTAAAATATTTATCTAAGAGAGAAATCTTGGCGATCATCGGACCAAGGCAGAGTGGCAAAACGACCCTTCTCCAAAAAATACAGTCAGAACTACCAAATTCTATATTTATTAGTTTCGAGGATAGGGACGATCTTGAACTTTTTGAAACAGACCCAAAAGGTTTTGCTGAGAAATATTTTGGTTATCGGTATATTTTTATTGATGAGTTCCAGTATTCTAAAAGTGGAGGAAAAAATTTAAAACTACTTTATGATCTGTACCCAAAGAACAAAGTTATTCTTTCAGGTTCTTCAGCCATTGACCTCACTATTAACACAATTAAATATTTGGTTGGTCGTATCTTTGTTTTTAATTTATATAATTTAAACTTTGAAGAATACCTAACCTTTACCGATAACCCATTGCTAAAGGTCTACCAAGAGTATAAAAAGGGCTTTAATCTAAAAAATGTAAAAATTAACTTACCAAAAGTTTCTCCTACCTTGAACAAACAATTCAGTACTGTTTTTGAAGAATTTGTGATATGGGGTGGTTATCCACGCGTGGTTCTCTCAAAAAGTAAAGAAGAAAAAACCTTGGTCTTGAAAAACATTTATAATACCTACTTTCTAAGAGATATTAGAGATTCGCTTGGCTTAATTGACGATTTTAAACTCTCCGCTCTCATAAGGGCGATTTCACTCCAAATTGGCCAACTAGTTGAGTATAATGATCTAGGACAAGTTTCAGGATATGATTACATAACTCTAAAAAAATATCTTAATGTTCTTGAAAAGACCTTTATTGCAAAACCGATAAAACCATACTTTACTAATAAAAGAACTGAGCTTGTAAAAAATCCAAAATTATATTTTTTTGATACGGGATTAAGGAACTTTATCGTCAACGACTTTAGAAAACTAAATGAAAGAACGGACTCTGGCTTTCTTCTTGAAAACTTTCTTGAAAATCAGCTCCAAAAATCAGAAATTGAAACAAAGTACTGGCGGACAAAATCCCAGGCAGAAGTTGATTTTATCCTTAAGGTTAAAAGTCAATTGGTTCCGTTGGAATGCAAATTAAGCCTTAAAAAACCTCAAGTTACTAGATCCTTTGCTTCATACATTTCGGAATACAGGCCAGTGATTGGTATAATCACTTGTAATATGGTACCAGAAACAATAAATAGAGATTCTTCGAAAATATATTTTATACCCCCATGGTTGATCTAGGCTGCTGTCGTCTAATAAGATTATGGTGATTTGTTTTGTGCAGATTGTAGTAATATAAATAACTTAGAAATAACTAGCTTCGGACAAGATCATAATCTAAGGCTAAAGATATCATTTGTATGAAGGAGTAAAAACTATACAAGTTTAATTCTTACCTTTTATTGGTAGAAGAAATAAGCCCTCGACTTTAACAGAACCAGAGATTGCAATCTCAGCAATTTTCTTTCTAGTAAATCAGATAGAGAAGAAATATTCTGGATTGGTGGCCAATGTCTTCAACCTAGGTATAAATTGATTGGGCAAACTTATCATCTAAGACAAAAGATCTTTCTTTTCGTTGGAAGCTTCTTCTGCTGCCTCCGTAATTTCACTTAATACATTTTTTACAAAATCTTTAATTTCCATATCACTCCTTTCTCTATATATATTATAACCCCTGAAAGATAAATTTATAGTTCTAGCTCGTTTGTGCGTATTTCGGCGCATTCGGACACTCATTCCGGAAACATTCGGACAAGGTTTCGGAACATTCGGACAACCTTGTTGGTAATTTAAATATTATGTCAATGTACTTATCTTTTCAATACCTTCTTACGATATTTTTTGATAGTCCCTATCTCTCATTGTCTTTTCGGCCGTTATTTCTCTCATAGATCTTTTAGAATCTAGAGCTAAGATATACGAGTTATGAATAATCCTATCCATGATGGCATCAGCGATTGTGGGGTCGGGAAATAGTTCATACCAACTGGTATGGACCACTTGACTTGAGAGAATGGTTGAAACCTTGTTGTATCTGCTCTCAGCCAGTTCAAGAATATCTCTACTCTCTTCTAGGGTATATGACTTAAGACCAATGTCATCAAGGATTAAAAGTTTAATGTTTGTTAGACTGGTCATAAATCTAGAATACCGGTTTTCATTCTTGGCTTCAGTAATCTCAAGAAGGAGTTCTGGAATTCTGAAATACTTGACTGTGTTACCGTAACGACAAGCATTCACTCCTAAAGCTTGAGCGAGGTAGGTTTTGCCACTTCCTGTTTTACCTGTAATAATGATATTTAACTTTTGCTCAATGAATAGACAGATGGAAAGGGTGGCAATTGTTTTCTTGTCGATAGTCCTCTCTCCTGTATAGTCAATATCCTCTAGTGAGGTGTCCGGACTTAAGGAAGCTCCCCAGAGAAGTCTTTTAATCCGAGAGTTCTTCTTACTTAACCATTCTTTTTCTACCATGATAGCAAGACGTTCTTCAAAGGACATTTCGGCAAGAGATGGATCTGAGTTACCAAGCATTTCAGCCATAACTTTTAGTTTTAAATCTTTTAGTTTTTCTATCGTAGGGTTACTTAACATTTATTCCTCCTGTTAGGGCAAAAGAACTTTTGCCCCTTAAGTTACTATTCTCAATTATTTTCTCAACTTGTTTTTTGGGTTCTTCTCTAGCTACTTGACTCACTATTAGACTGAAGTATTTGGACGCATAGAGGTTTTTGGTTAAAGCTTCCGTGCTTGCTTTCTCCATAACTTCATTTGAGTAAGTTTTAGTGAGGCTAAGGACTGCCATACAGGCCCTGTAAGCTTGGACGGGATACTTACGATTCTCAAGGAGGGTCTTTATGAACTCTCTAGTATTGGGCCCTGTTTTCTCTGCCCAGGCTAGGAGTCTCTCAGAATTCCATTTAGAGACAGCTTTGTGGTTATCTGACATATGCTCTGGGAGGGTCGTATATCTTTCTAGAGTATTGTGGTTTCTACAGTGAGTAGCTACTCTTTCGGTACCAACATATATCTCGATAGTTTTTGAGGTGGCTCTAATGGAACACAGTTTACTTACATACGTAAAATGAACACTGTAGAAAAAACCTTCATACTCTACATGGTAATTGAAGGCAACCTTTGCCTCTTTCCATTCCGAGTATTCATATTTGGTTCTAGGGAGTGACATAAGGCAGGGTTTATCTACTTTCTCAAATAGAGTCAGTCTACTTTCTTCCATCTTTTGAAATGGTTTTAAGGTGAATTTTTCTAGTTCTAGAGTTATTGCCTCGTTCATATCACCTAGACTGAAGAACTGCCTGTCTCTTAAGGCTGCGATTACCCTTCTTGTAATATTACCAACCGTATTCTCAACAGACCCTTTATCTTTAGGTTTTCTAGATCTGGCTGGGATGATGGTTGTCCCATAGTGGGTAGCCATCTCGTGATAGCTTTTGTTTAGGGTGGGACTATATCGATGAGTCTGAATAACGGCGGTTTTAGTATTATCAGGGATCGTGACCTGGGGGACTCCTCCAAAGTATTCATAGGTTCTTACATGTCCATCTATCCAGCTTTCGATTCTCATATCTTCGTAGGCACGGATGAAAGGATAACTGCTAGCCGGAAGAACAGCAACAAAGATATATGCCGTTACCAGCTCTCCTGTCAGTCTATCTATGTATGACATAGTGCTTCCGGCCCAATCAACCTCCACCTCTTCTCCGGCCTTATGCTCTTTATGCATGGTGATTTTGTTGATTTTCTTGAACTCTTTGTAACGGTTACAGAACTGGGTGTACATTAGGCCACTTGAATGTTTTTCTTTGTACTCTTCCCAAAGAAGAGTCAAGGTTACTCCTTTTCTCTTCAGTTCTTTAAAGACATAGTCCATATCAGGTTCAGGAGCTTTGTCTGAAGTTTTCTTATCAGATGGATAGAGTAGTGACATAAGTTGCATATCGCTTAAGTCTATTGGCCAGGCTAAACCATCTCTCTTGGACCGTTTGATTATTTCTGACACTGCTGACTTGCCACAGCCTACAGATTCTCCTATCTCTCTTGTAGTAAGTCCCTTCTCATATTTGAGTCTCAAGATCTCTCTTGCTTTTAACATTTCTAACCTCCTCATTGTTTGGTCCTCCTTTAATTAAATAATGATTATCTAATTAAAGAGTACCTGTTATGTTACTAACCCAACAAGGTTGTCCGAATGTTCCGAAATCACTGTCCGAATGTTTCCGAAATACGCAAAGATTTAGAAAGATGATCGTTGAAACAAAATTAATATAATTGACTGTGCGTCCCAATAAAACAAAAAATGATTACTATATTGCCTTTTACTGTATATAATGCACGAACATCACCACTGATATCAATACTTCTGTAGCCTAAATATCCACCCCTTAGGGCGTGGTTTCTAAATGAAACATCAAAGGGGTTTGTGCAGAATAACTCAAGGCGATTTTTAAACTGGTTTTTTATTTTTAGATTAAGTTTGGAGTATTGCTTATCAAAGTTTTTAGTAGTTTGAATGTTCATTATAGACTATCTAGATGAGCAAACATTTTTTCAAGAGTATCGAATGGGCCGCTTAACTCGCCAGCTGCTATATCTAGCTCCGCCTGCACTATGACCTTTTCCATCTCTTCGGTCATGGGTTCAGTAGTCGTAAAGTGAACACTCCCAGTATTTGCCAACTCATAAATGTAAGCATTAAGCAGGTTACTAAGAGGGATACCTAAGTTATTAGCCACATTTTGTGCCTTAGTTTTAGTTGCTTCGTCTGTCTTAAAATTAATGGTTGCAGTTTTCATCTAATCTATTGTATATATATTAGATTTTGTTGTCAATGTTTTTATCCGTATTTTATCGGAATATTGATTTATTAGACTATGCTTACTAATCTTCTTATTGATATAAACGCATTAATTGATCTAGTCAGCTTAGAATAAGTTCGATTGAAAATACATTCAAGGAGCCATAAAGAGCGATTATGAAACAAAACACCGCATCGGATGGTGTTTTTAGATCAAATAAGAGCTTTTTGCTCTTAATTTTCAGATTCTGACATACAAAATTGATAAGTTGGCGTTTTTTGGCGGCTTTAGTATGTAAGTTGAGGTTAAATAATACTGTTCGTCTGCACGCTGTAAGCGACCCAGCTTATTCTGAAAACCATTTTGAAGTTCACGATAACAAAGCGTGTTCTGGTCATATTCTGTTTTAGTAATTCTCCGCAAATGAGATAAAGATCAACCGTACTTTACCTTGTTATCGGGCTACGACTTTCGGTATCGTGTTGCTCGACCCAACCCGATACGCTGTACTTTCTTTAGTGACAGGAGGCGTTCAATCGCTTGCCTTACGGTAGGACGAGCAACGTTGGTTGCGTCTGTGATCTCTTGCACCGAAGTATCTTCGCCAATAGATTTAATATACAGCCAGACGAGCAGCTGATTGGGAGACAATAAATTCTCAATACTCTCATCGGATAGCAACTTTATAGCCTGCTCTGCCTGGGCTTGCAAGACAGTCAAGAAGAATGTCGTCCAGGATGCAATGGTTTCCTTTCCAGTGCTAAAGGACTTCTGGCTTTGCCGCAGAGTTATGTAATATTCAGTTTTATTATCTTCAATCAACTTTTCATGCGAAACATATGGCATATACGCATAACCAGCTTGGAGCAACAAAAGGTTGGTTAGTACTCGACTCAGCCGGCCGTTACCGTCCAAAAAGGGATGGATTCTTAAAAATTCAACCACAAAGTTGGATATTATGAGCAACGGATGGTAGCTTTTGTTTGCTAGTGAGTCTTTTGTCCAAGTAACAAGCTCATTCATTTCTTTTGGAGCTAAAAAGGCTGGAGTAGTTTCAAAAAGAACACTCAGTACTTTGCCACTGGTATCTTTCATCTCTGCCTGATTTTCGAGCTTCTTGTACGCGCCCTGGTGACGACTATCTTTACTGGAATATTTTAGTAGTTCTGCGTGCAACTGTTTAATCACATTCTCCGAAATAATAATGTTAGGATATGAATCAAAAACAATTTGAAGTAATTCATAGTAGCCACGAACCTCTTGAGCATCTCGATCAGCTAACTTTTGTGTTGCCAGTCCACGCATTAACTTATTTACTTCTGCATCAGACAGTTTAGCGCCTTCAATACGGGTCGAAGCGCCAGTAGACGTCACTAAAACGGAATGCTTGAGTCGGCTAAGAGCTTGGGGGCTTAAATTTGCCCCTCCAATCCACTGGCCATTTAACCCATCAATCCTAGACAGCAAAGAGAGAATCGTTGGTAAAACTTTTTCGATACGGTCATTAAATTTTTTCATAATTGGTTACATCTTCTATATCCAATTATATCCAATACTGCAGATTTTGCAAGATTTTTGATTCCATGTCTCTTAGTACTACCCATCCTAGCCTGGAACGTAAAATCACATCGAAAAAGGTAAATATGCTAGGCATTGGAGCATGAATATAAATGGGGATATAAGAGTGTTATATATCATTCAAGATGAAACATTGATAATATTTGCTCTGATTGGATCACATAGTGAACTTTATGGCTAGAGAGCTAATCACTGCTCGTTGGTTCTCGAGCGGAGCGCTGAGCCAGTACGTATAAACAGAGGCTAAGTCAGCATTTTATTGATTTATTTTTATCTAATATCTTTCATCAGCCATTCATATATAGGGATAATGTTTATTTCTATTCTCTCTCTTTGAATGATATTTTTTTCATTTTGTGTAATGATAGTCAAAATCGCATTTTTATGTTCTTTGCCCGCCTCGATTAATGCACGCATCTCTCTGTCTTTGGCGCTATCGGTTGTAAGAGAGCTTGCTACCTGAATAAAGGCATTCTGACTTGGCAGGAAGAAGTCGACCTCATGTTCTTTGGTTGTCTTATAATAGTATATGTCTTGGAAACTTCTCCTGAGATGTAAAAATACTAGGTTCTCCAAAAGCCTTCCTTTATTTTCTGAAAAAGAAAAGCTGACAGATTCAGTAAGGCCCGTATCAATGCTATATATTTTCTTAGCGGCAATTTGTTGTTCTTTGACGGAATAAGCATACTTGTTAACAACAAAAAAAAGCCAACTACTCTCTAGATAGTCGATGTAGCTTTTAACCGTACCAACACTCCCCAGCTTTAATAACTCCTTAAACTTATTAAAAGACATTAAAGAAGAAGTGTTACTAATCAGGTAAAAAGTAAGCTCCTTCAGACTTTTAACATTCTCGAGTTGATATCGTGCTGCTATATCCCTATAGAGGATGACGTCGTACAGTGTCTTATGGATCTCTAGGTCGGGATACTTCAGAGAGTCGGGTATCCCCCCTTCTGTGGTGTACTCCTTGATGAAACCAAGAAGTTTACCTCTCTGGATGGTAGTAAGTATTTGTGAATATATGGTTCTTATTTTCTTGAAATCTAGGAATTCACGAAATGAAAAGGGGAATAATTCTACCTTTGTAGAACGGCCCGTTAAACGCGTACTCAGCTCCCGGCTCAATAAAGAAGCATTTGAGCTAGTGACTATAAACTTATAGCCTTGATCGTGGAGTCTCCTTATAAATCTTTCCCATTGGGGAATGTTCTGGATTTCATCAAATAAAAATATCTTCCTTTCACCAAAGAGACTGATTAAAGTCTCGTGAAGTAGATCAAAATCCTGGACATTAAAGTTAAGTAACCGCTCGTCTTCAAAGTTAACAAAATAGAAATCATGAGCCAGGTATTTATGGGCTATCTGAGCTAGTAAGGTTGACTTTCCGACTCGGCGCAAGCCTGTAATGACTGCAATTTGTGGTGCTTTCAAAAGGTCACTAAGATGACCCAATACCTCTCGTTCTACGCCAAGATCCTTAGCCAAAAACGATTCATACTGTTCTTGCAAAACTGGTTCCAAGAAGTTCTTTGTCAGTTGTGATTGATATGTCATACTCTAACTTTAGCTTATATATTGTTTCCATTGTCAATGGAATCTTTTAGGTACTTGTCTCCATCATAACCGTAAACTAACTTCACAATTGTTTACCTCCTATATATGTATCCAATTATTTCCAATACCGCGTATGGTGCAGGTTGTTGTCCTATATCTCTTAGCGTTGTCACTTAGCATCAAACAAAAATCTTTTTGGAATAGCTCAAAACCATCATTTATTTTATTTCGAACTAAAGTCATAAACGCGCGCTTAGTCGGGAGCCATTGTGTACAAACAGAGGTTAAAGCTTCTGTTTTTGCCTTTATTGTGCCGTAATTGTTGGTTCTAACCATGTCGTTCTTCTTAAATGTTACATTGTTAAGAAAGCACACATGAACCTTGACAATACTTACTACGTTGTATATACTAAGTAGTATGAATACAGTGATAAGTGTAAAAGTAGAAAAAGAGGTCAAGGAATCAGCTCAGTCTGTGGCAAAAAGCGCCGGGTTAACCTTGAGTGCCATTGTTAATGCATATCTAAGGCAAGTTGTGGCCACCAGACGAATAGAGCTTTATGCGCCCGAACCGATGACTCCAAAATTAGAGAAACTGATTGCCGAAGTCGAGTCTGAGCTAAAAGGCGGGAAGGTGAGCAAAAAGTTTGATAATGCCGCTGATTTTTTAACAGATCTCAAAAAATAAACATTGAAACATGAACATTCAATACCTGCCACAGTTTAAGAAACAGTACAATAAATTGCCAAAAAAGTTTCAAGATCAATTTGACGAACGTCTCAACCTTTTCCTAACTGATCCCATTGATCCTCGATTGCGTATCCACCCCCTTAAAGGTAAATATGCTGGGTATTGGAGCATGAATATAAATGGGGACATAAGAGCGTTATATATTATCCAAGATGAAACATTGATAATATTTGCTCTGATTGGATCACATAGTGAACTTTATGGTAAATAGCTAATCAATGGTCGTCAATTCTCGAGCGGCGTGCTGAGCCAAGTTGACCACTAAAAATGTCAGAAGTGCCTATGACGGTACGGGTAATAACCATAAATAATAAGCCTTTTAAGTTGTAATAACTTAGAAGATTTATAGATTTTGACTATTTTCTATTTCGCTTTTAATTATTTTAAGCTCAAGAAATCAATTAAAAGTTATTCAAAACGCAATGAATCTTCGGCCATCTTAGTCACAACGCTATCCTGGAAGTTATAAAGCTTAACCATGGTTTGGCTAGATGACTTGCCACTTTGTGGAGATATCACCACAAAATTCATCGTTGTATTGTCAGGGTTATGATCAATCCATGTCCCTGAATTCGCATAAATAGTTTTATTGCCGGCTGAGTTTTTAGAAGCGATCATTTTTGAGACATGAGTATGCCCGAATATTACTATCCTTTTGTTTGAATCTGGATTTGTAAAATACTGTATAGCCGCTTGGTTATCTGATTCATTTGGATCAGCAACATATTTGATCGCGTGGTCTGTTGGGATGTCGACAGCTACATGATTGATTTTTTGTCTTTCTTCCCAAGTATCTTGAATCCCCTTATAGAGATTGACATCTATCGTCCCTCCGGGGATAGATTGAAATGGTAACAAGTCATTTATCGCAAAGTCGCCAGTAAATCCATCAACATTTGTTTTGATAATCTTCTCATCAAATTTGTTTGTTATCGGAAAACTATTGAGCGTATATTGCCAGTTCTGCCAGTATCCATACAATAGGTTTTGGCTTTCGTCACCAGAACTATTTGGTATGACTGTTGGTATTATATTGTTTGTTGTTTTGCAATTTTGCTGTACATGAAGTGCGGCAATACGAGTAAAAAAATATCCTGGTGGCATAATGGTGCCAGGCGCTACAGATTGGTTAGAAATCGGATCTGGTGCACAAAATAGATTATAGCGATGTCCGTGCTCGATGGCTATCTGTGGAAGATCCGCGGGCGAATATGTGCCTAGCCCCTGGACATTATCTCGTGCCTGAATAACACCCGGAAGAATATTTTCAATTTGTTGGGCCGTCACCGTAAGATCATGATTGCCTGGAACGTAAGTGACTTTTATCTTTTTCTCCTGGATGATCCGATTAAAAGCAGCGAAAATTTCTTTATTGGTCGTAGCGATGCGTTTTACAAATGACGCCTGATCCTTACCTTGATAAGTGTCTGTAGTGGCTGGCACAAACCATTCATCGACCAAATCCCCGGCGATGATAAGTTCTTTGATGTTTTCTGAAGCCCGCACCTTTTCCAAGAATGTTTCGAGCGGTTTGCGATTGTCGTTCAACTCAGCGTAGGAAAGATCAGCACCAAGATGAAGATCACTAATGACAACCACGAGATCTCTTTTTTTGCCATCGCTTTTAAAAGGATCAATTGATGCGTTTTTTGTTGTCATCAAGATAGATCTTATAAAAAATGCTTCCAAACACAACACGACAGCAACTAGTAATATATATAATATTTTCATCTTCTAACTTTCACTATATATTTAAGTTTAGCTGTAATTGTAGAATAAGAGAAGTGTTTAGTTAGCGCAAATAAATTTTGTCTAAATTCCGTCTAGATTCTTCCAAAACTCCTAGTGCAAGCAGTGTAAAGTTTGTTCTAATTTTCAATTTTGGCGGAGAGGAAGGGATTCGAACCCTTGATGAGATTTCTCCCATACCGCCTTTCCAAGGCGGCGCACTAGACCAACTATGCGACCTCTCCATTTTATATTTTAACAAAATTTATCTAGCTTATTATACTATAATCCTGCCGCGATTATGACAAAGGCAGTTAAGGCTAGCATTATTGCGATATACGTATAAAGTGAATATACTTCGCCAAAGAATAAATAACCTGCCATATTTGCGAGAATTAAGCCCAGCGCTGCAAACAATGTAATGGTTTTTCCTAATTCTAGTTGTGTAAAAATGTATAGTTGGCCAATCGTTGCAACAAATCTAATTATTTGATAAGACAAAAACCACCAAGTAATAAAATTCTGCCACACAAACCCGCCAGATTTCATATAATAACGACCAATAATGTCGCTCGTCATAAATAAAGTTTGGCAGCCAATTATAATTAGTATCCGTGTCATAATGTTTAGTAATTATATCCCATTGTAAGCTTTTCTAATATTCTATTCTTAGTTCATCTAACATTTTACGTGTCAAATTATATAATTTTCCGGACTAATTTAATTGAGCAATAAGACAGTTACAATACAACCCGTCATTTAGAAAGAGATAATGAAAATAAGAATTTATTCTAAAATATATGTAATTTCTTATATTTTAACGTCTTCAAAAAGTTCAAAAAAGTCGTAATTTTGTGGATTTACCAAAAAATCGAAGTGTTTCGGATTTTCTAGAAAACTATCATAAAGAGTCTTGTTTTTTACTAAGCCAAATTCTTCTTTTTCTAGAGGTCTAACTACCCGTAATTGGTTAATTTTGTAATTTGGGTTTGGTTCTAATCCTTTTTCGGTTCTATAAAATGCCGCACCTTCATTTTTTTCGTAAAAATCGTAATCTGCTTCAGCTGGCAAATCAGCCTTTTGAAGGTTTGAGGAGACAACTATTTCATTACCAATATTTATACTAATATGCCCGTAACCAGGGGGGACTACGACCTTGTCTCCAGTCTCTGCTTCGACTAATACCACGTCTACCTTCCCTTTTTTGTCTGGCCTAGTCTGTAATAAATATTCTATTTCGCCTTCAATAACTTCATAGACTTCAGGGTAAGTTGTGTTTGTTTTTGGAAATTTTCCGTGATAATGGCCAACAGTCTTCATAAATTCTCTGCCAATTTTACCGTTTTTAATTACGGTTAAATCATATTCCATGTCGGCTTTTTTAAAAACTTTTTTATCTTTTTCGTCTTCAAAATAACGATACATCCAGTAAAGCATCTGCTTGTGTTCATCTTTTTTTAAATATACTGAGACAGCGTCAGTATATTCTCTGGGCTTTGATTTTACTACATACTGATCTTCGTCATAAATTAACTTATAATTATTTAGTTTCACGTCCAGCCCGGAGGCTTGTTTCAAATCTTTCATATTCAAATTTTAGCATAAAATAAGGCAAAAGACTAGCTAGAAAGAGAAAGACCGTCACCCCCGAGTGGGTTTGACGGTCTAACTATTGGTTACCAGATAAACAGTTTTTTATTTCTTTCAGCTCGGAATACCAATAACAAAAACCCTTATCACGAGCGTGATAAATATTATTCCCAGTACGATTAAAGCCATAATTATTATACTAGACGTTCTACTCATCTAACCCCATTCCCAGCATTTGGGACAATCAAGTATCCCCCCATTTTACCCCAGGCAAAACCGCGATTAAGACGCCTGATTGCTTCAACAAACTCTACAAAACAGCACTTATCGCTAAAACCCGATTTATAAAAAAGCTTTTCAGCCGTATCTCCTGTTTTGATTTTAACCCGTATTTTATGACCATGAACTAGTTTTTCGACCATTTTTGTCATTTTTCTTGCCAAGTTATCTCCAAAAGGTTGCAATAAAAAATACCATTATTCCAAGAGTTATGGCACTTCCAATTAACGCTGATTTTATGAAAGACGAGGTTGCGTTCATTCCATTCCTTCAGCTCGTCAAATGATTTAGGCAAGAGTAATTAATCCTACCTGATTTAGGCATTATTGATTCTCTGACTAGTTGGCCGTAAGTCAAATATTCTTGGCCTATACTGCAAGTGCGATCGTGTTCAAGAAGAATTCGGTTGTCAGCTCCGCAATGTCTCATAAATTCTTCTCTTCTTAGCGTTTCATTGTCTTCATACTGCAACCCACGATGTGTATCGTCACGGTCGTTGGGTCCGTGCGGTTCGAGCTTCTCCCCACAACCACACTTACAGCACAAACAAGATTCTTGAGATACATTTATTTTAGGGAGTTCGTCAGGACTAGCCCTCATGTTTATCCTTTCATCCAATTTTGTAGGTACTTGCTAACACACGAGGCACAATATATCACATTTTTTAATCTCAATCAATGCGAAAGGAGCCCC